>SVCW01000017.1 GCA_015058155.1 Clostridiales bacterium
CTTTCTAAGAATATTTTATCATAAAAACGTTGAAATTTCAACGTTTGTTGCTGCGAAACACCGCGCTTCAACCCAAAAGAAAAGCCCCGCAGCCTTGTGAGCCACGGGGACTTTGTCTACAGTCTGAGGCCGCACCTCCGGGTGCGGCCTTTCTTGTTTCTAGTATGGGAACTGTCTGTAGTATCTTCTGATTTCCATTGGATGTCTTGTTTCAACTTCAAGATGTGCTTCGATTCTGTTGTTAACGCATCTTGTGATGAGGTGTGAGATTCTTCCTCTGTATTCTTCGTCGATACCTTCAAGCTTGTAATCCTTTGTATCGATAATTGTATATCTTTCGCATACTCTAGGAAGGAATCTTGCTACTCTTTCTTCGAGAGGTCTCTGTTCGTCTTCAGTTAAGTAGAGAGTTACAGGAGTATCCTTTTCGATGATTTCGAGTGTTCCGTGGAAGAATTCAGGTGCGCTGATTGACTTAGTTCTAATCCAGAGCATTTCTTCCCAGTAACACATTGCTGTTGAGTATGTATTTCCCCATGCAGGACCTGCACCGATGAAGTAGTGAGGCATGTCCTTGTTTTCCTTCATCCATTCAACCTTCTTCTTTGCCCATTCGTGTGCAAATTCGTCAGCCTGCTTTTCTATGTCGCAGAGACCCTGAGCGAGATGTGCGTCGAGCTGTGCATAGAACTTGTCGTAATCAGGGAAATCACCATGTAAGTACTGGATTCTGTCGAGTACCATCCAGAACTTGATCTGGCTGTTGTGTGGCCATGAGAAGCATACGTCACAGAGCTTAGTGAGCGGAGTACCTGGTTCGTCTACGAAACCGATAACCTTCGCCTTAGTCTTTCTGATTGTTTCCATAGCAGTGATGAGTTCACCTGTTGTTCCTGTTACTGTTGTGAAGAGTACGAGAGCATTGTCAGTTAATCTCTTGTTTCCAGTTACGTTGAATTCGCCTGCCTGTTCTACATATACAGGAATGCTGCACTTACCTCTCATGTAGTATTCAGCCTGAACGCCTGTTGCCCATGTTCCGCCAGTACCGAAAATCCAGATTGAATCAAATCCTTCTTCGTAGAACTTATCTACTGCTGCTTCGATTCCAGGTCTTAAAGCGAGCGTACCCTGATAATTTTCTCTTAATTCAGCTTCGTTAAACTTAATCATTATTCTACCTCCCATGCGCCGAAATATCCGATTGTTTCTGTAGCGTTTGCTGCACCCATGTGCATTGATTCTTTGATTGTCTTTCCTTCGAGGATTCCCTTTAAGAACCCGGCAATGTAGCTGTCTCCAGCTCCCATTGTATCGACAACTTCGCATTCTACGATGCCGTACTTATGATATTCGTTACCGTCGTAAACGATACTGCCCTTTTCTCCCTGCATGCAGATTACGAGTTCAGGACCTTCTTCCTTGTACTTCTTCATCTGTGCTCTTATTTCTTCTGTATCGCCATCATCGTTTGAATAGAAGAAATAGTCACAGTTCTTTACTGCTACTTTTGAAGCTTCTCTTTCAGGAACGTCTGATGCGTCAAAAGCAAGCTTAACGCCCTTTGCTCTGATATCAGCAAATGAATCATGAACGTTTCCGTATACACTTGATACTACGAGGTCATGACCTGCGAGGAATTCGATATCTTCTTCTGTAAGCTTGAAATCTGCGAGTACGCCTTCATCATATCCGGCCATTACTCTGTCGCCATCTACGAGCTCTACTTCTGTTACAGCTGTCTTTCCTTCGAGGGTGTGGATGTGTGTTGCGTCAACGCCTTTGTTTGCGATGCACTTCTTCATGAATTCACCGTATTCGTCATTTCCAACAACGCCTACGTATGAAGCTTCACCGCCAAGTCTTACAAAATATACTCCTACGTTTACAGGGTTTCCGCCAGGGAACGCCTTACCCATTTCTTTGTAGGAATCAATGCAGTTATCGCCGACTGTACCGATTTTCATGTTTGTTGCCTCCTTATTATTTCTGGATGCGGTATTCACGGGTTTACCGTCTCCGCGCATTATGTCAAAACCTCAGATGTCATAAATTGTCTAATGAAAGTATACTATAATCCGGTTCTCAAGTCTATCAAAATCGAACAAAAAGCGGAGCTTAAAGCTCCGCTTACTATACATTTTTAAGATATTCGATTTCTTCTCTTGTGAGTTTTCTGTAATGACCTTCCATCATTCTTCCTAGTCTCACATCGCCGATTGCGATTCTTTCGAGTTCGAGCACCTTGTTCCCTACGGCGTTGAACATCTTGCGCACCTGACGATTCTTGCCTTCATAGATTAAAATTTCTACGAGCGCCTTTCTTTCCTGCTGCTTTATAACGTTTACGATTGCAGGTGAAGTTACAAAACCTCCGATATCAACACCCTTTCTTAATCTTGCAATTCTTTCATTTGAAAGCTGGCCCTGAACTACGGCTCTGTATGTTTTGTATACGTGGTGTTTCGGATGTGTGAGTCTGTAAGCGAAATCTCCGTCGTTTGTAAGAATGAGAAGTCCTGATGTGTTATAGTCGAGTCTTCCTACAGGGAAGATTCTTTCAGGAATGTCAGCTACGAGGTCGAGAACTGTCGCTCTGTCCTTATCGTCAGATGATGTTGTCACATAACCAAGTGGCTTGTTCAAGGCAATATATACTTTCTTTCCTTCAGCCTCGATTCTTCTTCCGTTTACTTCTACGACATCGCCTTCCTTGACGTCTGTTCCGAGTTCCTTTACAGGAAGACCGTTTATTTTAACATTTCCGTTTATTATAAGTTCGTCTGCTTTTCTGCGGCTTGCGATTCCCGCCTGCGCAATGTATTTATTGAGTCTCACTGCTCTTCCTCTTTTCTATATTTCCCGGCGCTTATACCGCACCTTTCACGGTATTATATCACAGAAAACGTTTGTTGTAAATTCCGGAAAGACCCTGGGATTCAACACGCTGTGCTATTTCATCCGGATCTGTCGAATATAGTCCGAGAGTTTTCATTCTATCGAAATATGTCGATCCGGCAAAAGTATATCTTGTCATAAGTCCATCTTTCTCAAGACTTCTTTCCCTTGCAAATGCTATTATATCGCCTATTGCCAATATACGAGGTATCTTCAGGAGACCTGCTCCTGCAATGTATCTTGCTGCATTGTGCCCTGCGAGAGAACCTGTCGAAATCGCTTCCGTGTGACCGACAAACAAACCTGATTTCTCTCCACCGCAGAAAAGATTCAGGACGCCATTCACCTTTAAGTTATCGTCACGCTCTGCTACCGAAAGGTACCTTATAGAGTTGCCCTTTCCACCAGCGTACGGATCAGCATACCTCGCATCTTCAAATCCCGGAACCTCTCTCAGCTTCTCAAGCGGGAAGAAAGGTGTCATGATTTTAGCATGCCCCGTATCAAGGAGTACAATATTTTCGGCGAACTCATCGAGCGCATACTGCTGGCAGACCTTTATATCGAGTTTATCTTTTTTCACCTGTTCCTTCGGAAGCGGGATTACGGCAACTCCTCTTTCATTAAGCATCTGCTGAATTTCCTGCGAGAGAGACTCCTTCACTAGTTTTCCGGAACCGCTGAAAGCTCCGAATGAGCCATCGACCCTTGTACCCATGATATCACTTCCGCCAGCCTTTTCAGATATGCTTACTCTCGGACCGAAAGCAGGACATCTTAATATACACATCGAGCAGCCGTTTCCGTAGGCAAGGCAGTTACCCATCGGCCCGGTGCTTCCTGTACATTCTACAAAAACATCTCCCTCTATCACTTCACCATCCGCAAGAGTGATGCTCTCGATAGCCCGGATACCACGTTTTTCCGAAGTGCCGTTTCTCTTTTCGTTTTCATCTGCCGCAACCCTTAATATACTTACGTCAACTGCCCTGGATGTCAGCCTGACATCAATTCCGGACTCGCGAAGGAGCCTTCTTACCTCCGGCTCAATTTTTATAACATCGTAAAGGCTCGCATGCCTGTGGCCAGGAAAATCAATGTTCACATGGCGTGATAAACGATCAGTTACGGAAAAAAGTTCCGAAGCCCCCAGCGCTATATTTTCTTCGGCCGCAGTATAGCGTCCGTTGTTTCTCATAATTCCGCCTACATTACCGAGCCCAAGAAGCAGGTCGGTCTTTTCGAGGAGCGTTACTTCCGCCCCTGCCTTTTTCGCTGCGAGTGCCGCGGCACATCCCGACCAGCCCCCGCCGATTACTACAACTCTACGCAAAATAAAACCCCCTCATATATACTACTTATCAGTATATGTAAGGGGGTATATTCCTGTTACTTATGCTATTTGAGTCCTCCGGAATTGTTTAGAAGCATTGTTGAATAAATGAAAAGCACATCTGTGCCTTCACCAAACTCTACAAAGTTTCCGACAAAGTTACTCTGCATATATCTGATGTCAACAAGCGTTACCTTTGAGTAGCCTTCTACGAGAAGCGGCGTTAGACTGCTTCCGAAAGAATCACGGAAAACAACGAGTTCTTTTCCTTCTTCTCCTGCCGGATTTTCAAGTACAAGAAGCGCATCTGAGCCTGACATGAACATTTCGTAAGGATCTCTTCCTTCCGCCGCCTTCATGTCATATACATGTGCTCCTGCCGGCATTCCCGTATCATAACTTGTTACTGTGCAGTTATCGAGCGTTTCATTTGTGAGATACTTGATTGTGTCCGGTTTCAGTGGAAGAGCCGACTGGCCCACATACACACCGTTAAAAGGAATATCAAGTGTATTGACAGTATATCCTGACGGTGCCTCTGCGCCCATTGCATCAAGTATCACCTGTGCAGTTTCGACGATTTCTTCCTGCTTCCAGTGAGTGTCGGTACGATAAAAGTCGCTGAGTTCAAACGTACCTGTTATGTCGATATATTCCATATAAGGAGTCTTGTCCTTCACATATTCGATAAGGTAATCGTAATCGAGTGCAAGATATCCGTTTTCTTCTGCAAGAAAAGCATTTTTATCAGGAATAATCGAAAGGTAAACGTCTGCTCCCGTATCTTTAATGAATGTTTCGTAAATAAAGCTGAATCTTCCTATAGCATAATCAAGCATTGATTCGCTCAGCGGATATTCTAGTTTTGATGCATATCCGTCTGCGACATAAATATCGTTTTTATCGCTCTGATTAAGGAGATTCTTCACTGAAAGGGCTTTAATCGTTCTGAAAGTCTCCCTCATAGGGAACTGATCCTGTGTGTAAGTCTCGAAATCATCCATGAAATCTCCATTTATGAGCATTTCTACGGACACTTCAGGAAACTTTGCAAGCACACGTCTTTCGCTATCCGAAAAATCGTCCGCATCCTTTACCCAGCTCCATATCGCAAGTCCGAAAATGAGCGTTGTCATAAGGCAGACGATAACAATATTTTTATATTTCTGTACCATGTCTACCTCCTTAGAACCTGAAATAAAGGAACGGGTTAAATGAACCATCTACAAGGAATGCTGTGATTATGATGAAAACAGCCATAAGGAAGATAGGTTCAAGTACTGCAAGCACAATCTCGCCTGCCTTGCTTTCTTCGATTTTTCCTGCAATCATCTTAGGAAGCGGAGTTGCTCCTATGCATGCAGCAATAAGTACAACTGCGTAGCTTCTGAGATAATAGAAAAATTCGTCTGAAACGAGTGGTGCATTTCCTATGCCGAACATATTTCCGATATATGAAAATGCTTCTGCCATATCGGTCGCATTAAAGAGAACGAATCCAAGTATGACAAGTAGCATCACATAAACGTGATTGATACCCTTCGCCTTCTTTAAAACCTTGAGAAGGAAAAGCTTTTCGATTACAAGGAAGAAAGCATAAAGAAGTCCCCATGCGATGAAGTTCCATGCTGCACCGTGCCAGAATCCTGTAAGGAACCATACAACGAGAATATTCACAATCTGACGGACTGCACCACGACGGTTTCCGCCGAGAGGAATATATACATAATCACGGAACCATGAACCAAGTGAAATATGCCATCTTCTCCAGAATTCAGTTACGCTTCCCGAAATATACGGATAATTGAAGTTTTCCATGAAATCGAATCCGAGAATCTTTCCGAGTCCGATTGCCATGTCTGAGTATCCTGAGAAATCGAAATAAATCTGAATCGTAAATGCGATAGCATAGAGCCAGTAAAATGCGATAGACTTGTCCCCTGATTCACGGAAAATACTGCAAAGTTCACCCATCTGGTTTGCGATGAGAATTTTCTTTCCGAGTCCTATGACAAAACGTCTTAATCCGAGAGCCGCCTTGTCTATGCTGATGCTTCTGTCGCCGAGCTGTCTCTCAATGTCCGTATAACGAACTATCGGTCCTGCGATGAGCTGCGGGAAGAGTGAGATATATGTTGCAAGGCTTATGAAATTTTTCTGTGCCCTTGTGTTTCCCCTGTAAACGTCGATGACGTAGCTCAGAAGCTGGAATGTATAGAAACTGATTCCGATAGGAAGTGCTATCCTGAGAAGCGGAACCGAAAGTCCTGTCGCTGCATTGAAATTGGCGATGAAGAAGTCTGCATACTTGAAATATCCGAGACTTCCAAGGCTTACTACAAGCGAAAGCATGAGGAAAAGCTTCGCTGCTCCTTTTCCGCGATACTTTTCGATAAGTAATCCGAAAACATATCCCGAAACGATTGATAAAATCATAAGAAACACGTATAAAGGTTCTCCCCATGCGTAGAATACAAGGCTTGTTATAAGTAGGACCGTATTTTTAAGTTGTAATCCCGGAGCAATCAGGTAAAGTATGATTACTACCGGAAAGAAATAGTATAAAAATGGTATGCTGGAAAACAGCATGTCATTTACCTCCGGTCTTTTATCTTAAGTAATGATTTTGCAAATTAGAGTTCGTCAACTGGTGCTTCATCGAAGTGTGCAGGTGCCATTAAGAAGAATACAAAGTTTCCGTTTGTATCTACTACAGTTTCATCTGCTGTTACGCAAATCTGCCATCTTGGATCAGCATTATCTAAAAGTGACTTTTCGAAAGTTGCTGCGTCTACCCCGTCTTCAAGTTCGAAAACGTATCCGATAAATGCGATGCTTCCCATCATAGGTCCGAATGATGTGCATTCCTTATATCCTGTGATTGTTCCTTCACCAAGACCAGGGAGATATCCGCCAACTTCCATAGGCACAGCTCCACCGAAGAACTGGATAATCGGATTTGCGATAACGCCTTCTGCGAGTGACATTGTAGTTGAATCAGCTGATACTCTGCTGTTGAAATCCTTTAAGAGGATCTGTGCAACTGTTTCGTCTGCAGGAGCCTGAACATCCTGATCATTATCAGCTACAGGAGGTTTTGGATTATCATTCTGCTGTTCATCTTTAACATCTGCATCTGCGTCTGTATCTGTATCTGTATCAGTATCCGCATCTGCATCCTGATCACCGTTTTCATCAACATTCTGTTCGTTGTTGATCTGGTCGTCATTTAATTCTGTATCTTCAGTTCCGCCGCCGCATGCTACGAATGAAAATACCATTACGAGTACTAATAAAACTGCTAAAATCTTTTTCATTTTTTTCTCCTTTGTTTTTACATATTACTGTGTCCTTTAAAACACACCAACACTTCTATTTTACTACATAAACCGCTATATTTCAACATTTTCCGGCTCACATCATACTGGTAAGTATTTCCGAGCATTTGCACATTTTATAGCAGCGTCCTTTTGCATCGGTAAATCCGCATGCCCCGCATATTCCTTCACCGCAGCAGAGGTGAAAGTTGTTTGCGCATGCCGAGATATCGATAATCTTTTTTATCTCTTCTATATAGTAATCCGATGTCAGTACAACTACCCTGTCGTAGTTTCCCTTGCTGTAAACCCTGGCTATTGTTTCTCCCGGTTTCCCGTCCCTGTGAGAAAAATCCTTTGCCAGTTCGATATAACGAACATTACCTTCCGGCAGATAGTCCGAGATAATTTTAGGATCGAGTTTATGCAGGTCCGCATAAATATCGACGTTGCTTCTTGCTCCCGCCCATTCCTTTATAAGAATTGCAGGTGCGATGCCTATCCCTTTTGTCACAATCATGATATTACGTCCCGGCTCGACTCTTCCCCTTATTCCGAAGAGTGATGACACACCGATGATTCCGTTTCTGTAAATACCTCGTACGACAACTTTCTTATCGCACTCCGATATTCTCCTGCTCTTCACTCCCGACACTTTGATTGCGAGGTAAATAAGCCCCTCTTCAGTATCGGCTTTCATCACGGAAATAGGTATGTTGTAGAAACTATCATCATCCGGATGCTTCAGGAAGACGTATGACCCGGGGAGGCTCGCCTTTTGTGCAAGACTGCGCCCTACATTAATAACGAGTACAAATGTATCAGATTCGTACTCATCACGTTTAACAATATCCGCTTCGAATTCCGGTCTTCTTTTCTTTGCCCGGAATCCTGCATTTACAAATTCGTTATATACACATATTCCCTTCCAGTCACAGTTACAGCTTCCGTTTCCTGAAAGGCGGCTGCAGACAAGGCACTCTCCTCCCTCTGCAAGCTCACAAGGACAAAATTCGCTGCCGCAATCGATACAATCATAAAAACAATTCATACCAGGCCTCCTAATAATATATAGGTCATAATATGAATTGACTACATGCTTTGTGAAAAACCATAATCCAGAAGTGCATAAGCATCGTCGAACCAGCAAGGTGCCTCAAGAACAACGCAGATGAGCGTTTTTCCTTCCCGCTCAGCTGATGCTACAAGCGTCCTCCCGGATTTTTCAGTATATCCGATTTTGATTCCGTTACCGCCATCGTACTGGTGGACTGTCTTGTTTTTGTTGTAGAAATAATTGTATTTATCGGCGTCTCTTTCTGCCTTATATTCCTTTGACGCAGAAACCTCACGAAAAGTTCCGTTTTTTATCGAAATTTTTGAGATTGTCGCAAGATCTCTTGCAGTCGTATAGTGATTTTCATCGAAAAGGCCTGTCGGATTAGTGAAATTTGTGCCGCTAAGCCCCATTTCAGAAGCCCGTTCATTCATGAGTCTGACAAATTCCTCCTCGCTTCCGCCTATAATAATCGCAAGTGCCGTTGCTGCATCGTTACCGGATCTGAGCATAGCTCCATAAATCAGGTCTATGATTCGCACCTTTTCTCCGGCCTCAAGATATATCGACGAGCCTTCTATGCCGGCCGCATCGGAAGGTATCAAAACTTCCTGATCAAGCGGGCTTTTAAGTTCCTCAAGCTTTTCTATAGCTAAGAGAGAAGTCATTATTTTTGTCGTGCTCGCAGGATATGCCTTTTCATCCGCATTCTTTTCATACAGTACTATTCCTGTATCTGCATCTATGAGAATTGCATTCTCTGCCGAAATCTCCGGAGGACTCGCATGTCCTGCCTCACCTGACGTTTCGATTCCGATTACTTCTTTCACCGTATATGCCGCTTCCGGAGCATATGTAAGGGCAGAAAGGCAGATTGCCGTCGCAATAACTGCAAAGCTTGAACCATGCCTTTTTATGTATTTTATCAACGTATCTTTCATATCAAAACTCCTTCCCTGGCAGTTTACGCACGATTCGAAAATAATATTGCAACATTTTCGCAAGAGCGATAAAATATAATGTGATACATAAGAATCATTTGTGCAAAAGCACTCATATATACAGAAAGGATGTACAGAAATGGTAACATTAAAGGACATTACATACGCGCAGAAAGTTCTCCAGGGAGACATCAGAAAAACCGACATTTTCTATGCATCAAATATTTTGTGTGACAACGAAATTTACCTCAAGACTGAAAATCTTCAGGTAACAGGAAGCTTCAAGGCAAGAGGCGCAGCTTACATGATCAGCCAGCTCACTGAAGAAGAAAAGGCTTGCGGAATAATCGCATGCAGTGCCGGAAACCACGCACAGGGTGTGGCAAGAGCAGCTCAGAAAAAAGGCATCAAGTGTACTATCTGCATGCCTGATGGTGCTCCTATCAGTAAAGTTTCAGCTACAAAAAGCTACGGTGCAGAAATCTGCCTCGTACCCGGAGCTTACGATGATGCATACGCAAAAGCTGTAGAACTCCAGAAAGAAACAGGCGCAACATTCGTTCACCCATATAATGACGACCTCGTAATTGCCGGTCAGGGAACTATCGGACTTGAAATTCTCGAGCAGATGCCTGACGTTGACGCAGTAATCGTGCCTATCGGTGGCGGCGGACTCCTCGCAGGCGTTGCATGTGCCATAAAAGGAATGAAGCCAGATGTAAAAGTTTACGGCGTACAGGCTGCAAAGGCTCCTGCAATGTACAACTCATTCAAGGCAGGAGAACTTCAGTCAACAGACACTGTAGACACATTTGCTGACGGTATCGCCGTTAAATCACCGGGCGACCTCACATTCGAATATATTTCAAAGTATGTAGATGATGTATGCACTGTAACAGAAGACGAAACTGCAGCAGCAATTCTCATGCTTCTTGAAAAGCAGAAGATTATGGCTGAAGGTGCAGGCGCAACAGCAGTAGCCGCAGCATACTACAACAAGTTCAACTTAAAGGGAAAGAAAGTCTGCGCAATCGTAAGTGGCGGTAACATCGACATAAACATTCTCAACCGTGTAATCACAAGAGGTCTTGTAATGAGCGGAAGAAGAAGCACAGTAACTCTTGCACTTACTGACAAACCGGGCCAGCTCAACGAAGTTGCAGAAATCTACGGCAAGCTCGGTGGCAATATCCTCGATGTTTACCACAGCATCAGCGACACGAATATGGCAATCAACAGCTGCTTCCTCAGAGTTACTGCAGAAACAAGAGATGAAGCTCACATTGCGGAAATCAAAAAGGCGCTCTCAGAAGCCGGATTTGAAATCATATCATAAATTAAGGAGATTTTATGAGCTATAAGGTAAAACTTGATGTGTTCGAAGGACCGTTCGATCTTCTCGTTTATCTGATTGAAAATGCCGAAATGAGCATTTACGACATAAACGTTTCGGAAATCGTTTCGCAGTACGTTGAATACATAGAACAAATGCAAAAAATGGATATTCCGGTTGCAACCGAATTCATGGTTCTCGCAGCATCTCTTATAGAAATAAAATCCAAGATGCTTCTCCCGAGAATGAATGCTGACGGAGAAGAAATGACTGCCGAAGACCCTCGTACAGAACTCGTACAGAAGATTCTCGAATACAAGCGTTTCAAGGCAGCGGCTGCAATGCTTTCAGAATCAGAAGAATATATGCAGCGTATTTTCGAAAAACCGCAGGAAGATATAAGTGCATTCGAAAACCAGCCCGACGAATATCTCAGGATGGATCTCGGCCAGTTCGTAAACGCCTTCAACCTTTTCCTCAGCAAGAAAAAGCGTGTGGAAGATGTTAAGAAGCGTTACACAAAGCTCGAACGCCAGAGGATTTCAGTTGAACATAAGATTTCCTTTATCAAATCAATCTTCACTAAGGATGCCGGAAGGAAAAGCGTTACATTCAGCGAGCTTGTTGCAGACGATAAGGATAAGTACAATGTCGTAACTACTTTCACATCCCTTCTTGAAATGGCAAAATCAAAGGCAATCGGCCTTAAACAGAAGACAAACTTTGCAGAAATCACGATTACAAGAGGTGAAAACCTCGATAAGATAAATGCCGCAAAAATGGCAAGAAATCAGCAGAAGGAGGCATCAGGAGATGGCAAGTAAAAAGACAATCAAATCAGCCCTTGAATCTATGATGTTCACATGGGGCGAGCCGCTTCCGGCAAAAACTGCTGCTGAAGTGTTCAATATCCACTGGAAAGACGCATACGACTATTTCAAGGAGCTTCAGGAAGAATACGATCAGGAAGGTCGCGGTATCAGAATCAGGGAAGTAAACAAAGCTTTTCAGTTTGTAACATGCGCAGACAACAGCGAATACGTCGAAAGACTCTGTACACCTGTCAAGCAGAAGAGACTTTCACAGTCGGCTCTCGAAGTTCTCGCAATAATCGCATACAAACAGCCTGTTACAAGAGGTGAAATCGAATCGATAAGAGGTATCAAGTGTGACAGAGTAATCGAAGGTCTCGAAAAGAAGAACCTCATCGCCGAAGTCGGAAGAAGTACAGGAATCGGAAGACCTATTCTCTACGGAACTACTGATGTGTTCCTCAAGAACTTCGGTTTTACAAGTATCAAGGAACTCCCTGACATCGACGATATCGAAGGAGTTATTGCACAAGACGAAGCACCTGTCGAAAACTCAGCTGATGCACAGCAGTTCAGCTTTGATTTCAGCGGAGGAAATGAAGGTAGCGAAGTTCAGGTCGGTTTTGATGAAGCATAGGTGGTCCCATGGCAAAAGAAAAGTTTGAAAAGACAAACGTTATGAGAGTACTCGACCAGAAAAAGGTCGAATACAAACATTATACATATGCCGATACTGACGCAATCAGCGGAGTCGAAGTCGCAGAAGTTCTCGGCCAGAATCCTGATCAGGTTTTCAAAACGCTCGTTACAGTTGGAAGAACAAAAGAACATTATGTTTTCATGATTCCTGTTGCTGAAGAGCTCGATCTCAAAAAAGCAGCTTCTGCCGCAGGCGAAAAGTCAATTGAAATGATTAAGTCAAAGGAACTTCTTCCGCTCACAGGATACATCCACGGCGGATGTTCACCGATCGGCATGAAGAAGCAGTTTAAAACGTTTGTGCATAGGACAGCGCTTGATTTTGACACAATAATATTCAGCGCAGGCAAGATAGGATATCAGGTAGAACTCAAGCCGCAGGACCTCGAGAGCGTTGTGCGATGCACTTTTTCGGACCTCATAACAGAATAAATAAACGCAATATAAAAGCACTTCAGAAAAACTGAAGTGCCTTTTTATTTATAATCCGTAATTACTTTTCATGAGAGCAAATGCACTGTCATTAACTTTGTATCTCGGACAGTAAATATGATCTGTTTTTTCAAAACCATCCTGCAGATAAAAAGCGTCTCTTTCTTCTTCGCTATCAAATCTGATAAGCCTGATTACTGAAGCTCCGAGTTCTCCGTATTCCGAAACGAGAGTTCCTGTCACGTATCCGCCCCTTTCAATATCAAGTTCGAGTGGTGTCACCTGAACACCCTGACATGAAGTTCCGTTTACTTTATGTGGCTTTTCGTGATAAGTAAGTAGTGCATAGCTTCCGCTCATACGCTCGCCACTCGTATTCCTGATTACATAATCGTACGAAAGGATTCCCTCTTCATTTACGTAGCCGCGTCCAAACTTAAAAAGCTCCGTCTGATTTCCGATGTCCGGTCCATCACTTACTATCATATTTGAGTGAGCACCTGCTGCTGTCTCAGTCATTACAGCAATCAGATACCCGCCTTCACCATGAAGGAAAATGATTCTGTCGCGGTCATCATACTTTTCCGATACTTCCCCGAACAATATTTCAGTTGAAACCATTCCTGCTTCAATTGCCGGTTTCGTTGGTAATGCTTCCTCTTCGATTGCACCTTCCGTGATTTCAGTAAAAACATCGTCAGCCTCAATAAGCTGATCATCTTCCGGAAGCGGTACTGTTTCATTAAGAAGCGCCTCCTCGTATGCTGCCTTGAAAACTGACTCAAGCGCATACTTTTCCGCACTTTCAATCACTACCGACTTGCCGTACATTCCGGTATGAGTTCGTGTGATTCCGCAAGCATAAAAAGCACTGCCCTCTTCAGCTTTTTTGTTTCCGCCGAATTTGACAATTCCGTGAGGAGCTCTGTATTTAACAAAACTATCGTCATCTACTATAACGAGAGGGCTCACAAGATATTCACCATCTTCATTGTAATATCTGATACCGTATCCGAAGTCCGCTTCGCTGAATGTAAATGTGCCGCCATACATATCTGTCACAATATGTCTTCCGTATTCATATAAAGTAGCTGCGCCTGCAAATGTCACCATTGAAAGCATCATCACAAGCACAAGTACAAAAGAAATAATTCTCTTCATCTAAATTCCTCCTTAAACTAAAGAGTGTTTGTATATACTCTGTAAAGGAGTATGACACTTTCCTGAACTGTACACTTTGCCTGAGGAAAAGCAAAAGTCTGTCCCGATATAGTATCAAGCTTACCTGCCATGATACCGTTTGCCGCAAGTCTTCCGACTCCCGCTTCTGCCCATGATGCAATGGATTCCTTATCAGGGAAGTTTTCGACATCACCTGCGAGCGGAGCATAATCGACTCCTGTTTCCTTTTTGATATAGTCGAGTGCTCTTGAAATCATAGTCGCGATTTCCTGACGTGTTGCTGTTGACTTAGGGTCAAAAACACCTGCGCCTCGTCCTGTAATTACGCCGATTCCATTTGCCTTGAGTACTGATTCGTTTGCCGTATCAACAAAAGTATCCGCCGCAGCCATCGGTGCTTCATTGCCCGTAATTGCTTCTACAGTTTTTACCACAAGCTCGGCAAACTGTTCTCTTGTAATATCATCTTTGTATGCAGGATCATCTGTGAGCATAGGGATAAGGCCCGCTTCTCTTGCCGCCATAATTTCTTCTCTTGCCCAGCTGTCCATTTTTTCCTTTTTTATAGTTTCATCACTGAAGACTTTGTTGTTATCGAGAGTTTCAAAAGTCAGAGCCGATGCCGTCCCCGCAAACAATGTAACGAGAATCAGGCACAAAGCAAGTACTCTTAAAGTTCTTTTCATTCCGAACCATCCTTATAATTAATGATTTCCGTCTCTCCCAGGGTGCCTTGTCTGTAAAATGTATAAAACGTATATTTCATTTTACCAAAATTTACACAATATGTACAACCCCAATTATTGCGCAGATTTCAACCTTTTTCGCCTTTTACGGCTCTTCCACAAGCTTTGTATAAAAGAATTTGCGCTTGTATTTTTATGCGGTTTATGATAGATTTAAAATATCAAAATATTATGTTTATTTATTGTTCGGAGGATTTATTATGGAAAAGTACGTAAAGTTATCAGACGCCGAAAAACAGGCATTAATTGATAAAGTAAAACAGATTGGTCACGACACAGAAACAGCGTACGGTAGTTGCGCTCAGTCATGTCTTGATGCGCTCATGAAGGTATTCCCTGAACTCGGAATCACAGACGAACTCTTCACTGCATCATACGGACTCGCAGGTGGATGCGGATGCTCACTTACAGGAACTTGCGGAGCTTTAAACGGCGCTGCTCTCGCTATCAGCGTATACTGCGGAAGAAACGGTAAGGATATGGACGGCGATTACGGTGCATGTTACGAAGCAATCAGAAAGGTTGTTGAACCGTTCAAGGAAAAGTACAACGGAGTACTCTGCCCGGACGTTATGAAGGCTACAATGGGAGACGTTTACGATTTCAAAACTGATGAAGGCGACAAGCTCTATGGCGAACACGATGGTACAGAACACTGCTCACAGGCAGTAGCATTCGCTGCATCAAAGGTTGCTGAACTCATCGTAAACGGCGAACTTTAAAAATACTTACTGCCGCAGTTCTGCGGTTTACATACCACATTTTATCAAACAATTCAAAGGAGTGAGGAACATGAAGCTTATAACAGCAATTATCAACGGCAAGGACGTAAACAATGTATGCAAGGCTTTGACAAAGTCAGGATTTGCATTTACAAAAATAGCGACTACAGGTGGATTCCTCAAATCAAACAACATCACACTTATCATGGGTGTTGACGATGACAAGGTAGACGCTGCCCTTGAAATTATGCACGATAACTGCATGCAGAGAAAGGTGCCTCTCCCTGCAGGTACAAGCTTTGATGGCTGGAGCACAGAACCGGCATATATCACTGAAGTACTCGTAGGTGGAGCAACAGTATTTATCACAGACGTGGTACGCTTTGAAAAGTTTTAACGAGGCTTAAACGAAGACTGGAGGACGATGTTATCGTCCTCCAGTTTGATTTAAAACAAAATCATAAAAGTGAATATAGTAATCATGATAACAAGCCTTGTTCTTATTAATCAGGCGGAGGTGTCCCTCGCTGAGTAATTTCTGTGATACTCAGCTCGGAAGACCTCCGCCTTCTTCATAACACATTCTCTTGCGATGACATACAAAAAGAGAGACTTCCCGCCTCTCTTTTATGGTTCTGCTTTCTATTCGAAATTGTAGTCTGTTAAAATCGGCTTGCGACCTTCGTTCTTGTCGTTGAAATATTCGTAAAGGCTGATTCCGAGATATGAACCCTGGATATTCCATACGTTTGTGAAGCCCATTCCCTTGAGGTATGAGAATGCGTAGTAGCTTCTATGGCTTGTACGGCAGTGAACGTATACAGGTCTGTCAGTCGGAATTTCGTCCTTTCTTGCTGTAAGTTCGTTCATAGGGATATTGTGTGATGTAACAATATGTCCCTTTTCGTATTCTTCAGCATCACGTACGTCGATGATGTATGCACCTGATTCCACGAGTGCTCTTACGTCTTCGAGATGAACCTGTCTTGATCTTCCGTAAAGGATATTGAGAGCTGCGAGTGCTGCGTAGTTGACAACGTCCTTAGCTGTTCCGAAAACAGGTGAATAGCAAAGTTCGAGTTCCTTGAGATCTTCGAGAGTTGCTCCCATTGTGATCATTGCTGCGATTACATCGATTCTCTTGTCTGCAGCTCCGCGACCGATTGCCTGTGCACCGAGAATTCTTCCTGTAGGAACTTCGAAGATAAGCTTGAATGCAAGATAATTGCTGTCAGGCATAAGGCCTACCTTGTCCGGTGGAAGTACGATTGCGTAGTCATAGTTGAAGCCTTCCTTTGCCGCTGTCTTGCAGTTGAGACCTGTTGATGCAGCATTCTGGCCGAAGATTCTTACGCATGATGAACCGATGAAGCCCTTGTTGTTGTGGTGGATTCCGTACATATGGTCAGCAGCAGCTCTTGCCTGACGCTGTGCAGGGCCTGCGAGAGCAAGTCTTCCAGGCTTGTGTGTAAGGCTGTTGAAACTTTCGATAACGTCACCTACTGCGTAGATGTCCATATCGCTTGTCTGATAATTGTGGTTAACCTTGATACCGCCAGTTACTCCGATTTCGAGCTCTGCGTCTACTGCGAGTCCTGTTTCAGGACGAACACCGATTGCCATTACTACTGCGTCTGCTTCAACGCTGAACTCTTCGCCGTCCTTTACTGCAGTTACAAAACCGTCACCGATTGCAGAAACTGATGATGAGAGATAAAGCTTAACGCCGTTATCATCCATTTCCTTGTGGAGAATCTGAACCATATCATAGTCAAATGGTGCCATAATCTGGTTCATACCTTCGATAAGGCATACATCCTTACCGGCATGCTTTAAGTTTTCAGCAACTTCCACACCTATGAAACCGCCTCCGACAACGGCAATCTTCCTGACTTCATCGCTGTCTACTCTTGCCTTGAGCTTCTTGATATCAGTTACGTTTCTTACTACGAAAACGTTGTCGCCGTCAATTCCCTTGATGCTCTTAGGCATTACAGGAGCTGCACCTGTTGCGATAACGAGTTTGTCATAGCTTTCCTTATATTCACCGCATGGTGCATTAACAGTTACAGTCTTTTCCTCACGGTTAATCTTTACAACTTCGCTGTTTACACGCACTTCGATATTGTGTGTATTCTTAAACGCTTCAGGAGTCATGAGCACAAGGCTGTCACCGTCTTCCACTGTTCCGCTTAAATGATATGGAAGTGCACAGTTTGAATAAGAAACGTGTTCACCCTTTTCAAATACAACGATTTCAGCGTCATGATCAAGTCTTCTTACTCTTGCTGCAGTTGAAGCTCCGCCTGCAACTCCTCCGATTACTACTAATTTCATAGTGCCACATCCTTTCTTTTATATAAATGTAACAGTTCCTCTTCCATGTGACTTAATTATACACCCGAGTGGCAAAAAGTAAACGAAAAACGACCGAATAATCGGTCGTTTTCGCTTCATATTTTATGCTTTTCAATTGTTTACTTTGCTACATATCCGCTTGTTTCAAGGAATTCGCTGATTTTGTAATATTCGCCTATAACCTTGTCCGCGTATACTGTAGAATGCGTTCCTCTATTAACCTTGGAGACTCCCTGATTGTATGCGGAAAGGCCCTTTGTCCAGTCTCCGCCGTAAGCGTGGATTTTATCGCTTATATACATCGCTCCGAAGTCAATATTGATTTTTTCATTGTACAGATCCTGCTTACTGAGCCCGTAATAAGCTCCTGTCTTCGGCATAATCTGCATCATTCCGAGGGCTCCCGATCTTGATGTCGCCCATACTCTGAAATTGCTTTCTTTACTTGACATCGCCATTAAGAGTCGGTAGTCGATATCATACACTTCTCCCGCTCTCTTGAAGAGGAAGAGGTAATGCTGTGCAACCGGTGTTGTAAGTTCTGTGTTGATACTTCTCATGTAGAGCACAAGTCCCTTATTTAGGAGAATCTCGTCCTGATCAGCATAAGTCTTTGCCGGAATTTCAGGGTCAGTACTTATGCAGATTCCGTAGTAAGCATCAAAGTAGATGTCCCAGTTAAAGTTTTCTTCGGATGTCATTGCACGTACAGGAAGGAAAAGATTCTTTCCCTGTGCGAGCAGCGGAAGTCCGCCGAGATCAATTTCAGTAACAGAAAGTTCAGGTGTCGCTACTGCAGTCTTTGAGCCTTCTGCTGAAAGTGATATGTCATCCTTTGTCGCTAATTTTGGTTCATTCTTTGCTGTATTAGCACTTTCGTTATTTTCTTCGCTTCTGCCCGCATCCATCTTGTCAACAAATGCAAGGACTTTTGCTCCTGAAACAACTGTGAGAGCAGGGTCTACATTGTTGTTTTTGAGCCAGTTTGAACTGATGTTTTCTCTAGTCGAATCAGTCTTCAGTAATTTTAATGTGCGGCTTTCCCAATCCATTTCAGCCGTTACTCCGAGGATTTCCCCCATTTCAGGTGTCAATGGAAAGTAAGTTGTGTCATTGTAAAGAAGAAACGGGTACTGTAAATTGTAGTTTATAATTTCTTCTCCGTTGATAATGACATGTTTTTCAAAAAAATCTCCTTGAACGTCTTCGTCAGCATAAATAGAAATTGATGAGAACAGTACCATGATCAAGGTAAGCCACACAATAACAAGCTTCTTTGTCATCTTATTGTTCCTCTCTTTCCCGTTTGCCGGTTAGCAAACATATCTATTATACCATAATTTTTCAAAAAGTATACCCCCTAAAACCCGCAGGCCTTGAAAGCAAGCCATTTGTTGATTTTTACCCTTGAAATGATATAATATTATGGGTATAATAATACAAGTAAGCAATAGCTAACTCTTCGGATAAGGAATTAATTAAATGGAACAATATACAGTAACAGGTATGAGTTGTGCAGCCTGCAGCGCCCGCGTTGAAAAGGCTGTATCAGGACTTCCCGGTGTCACTTCATGCTCTGTAAGCCTCCTTACAAACTCCATGGGAGTTGAGGGAACAGCAAATGCAGCAGATATCATTGCAGCTGTTGAAAATGCAGGCTACGGAGCCTCGGTAAAGGGCGCAGGAAGTCAGAGTTCAGGCTCAGACTCACTAAAAGATGCGGAGGAAGCTTTAAAAGATCACGAAACTCCGCTGCTTAAAAAAAGACTTATATCGTCAATAGGATTTGTAATCGTACTGATGTACTTCTCGATGGGCCACATGATGTGGGGCTGGCCGGTTCCGGCATTTTTCGAAGGAAACCATATTGCGCTCGGCCTTCTCCAGCTTATCCTTTCGGGAATAGTAATGGTTATAAACCAGAAATTCTTCATAAGCGGTTTCAAGGGGCTTGTTCACAGAGCTCCGAATATGGATACTCTCGTAGCACTCGGCTCAATGGCTTCTTTTGTGTATAGTACAGTAGTACTATTCCTTATGTCAGATGCTGTGATGAAGGGCGATCATGCTCTTGCGCATAGTTTCATGCACGAGTTCTATTTTGAATCAGCCGCAATGATTCTTGCCCTCATTACTGTCGGTAAGATGCTCGAAGCCCGCTCAAAAGGCAAGACGACTGACGCCCTCAAAAGCCTTATGAAGCTCGCTCCGAAAACGGCAGTCGTTATACGTAACGGAGTAGAAACTGAAGTTCCGGTTGAGCAGGTTATGAAGGGCGATCTTTTCATCGTTCGTCCCGGCGAGAGTATTCCTGTTGACGGAGTTGTAACAGAAGGTCACAGTGCCGTAAACGAATCGGCACTCACAGGCGAAAGCATCCCGGTTGATAAGGATCTTGGAGATCTTGTTTCTGCCGCAACTATAAATCAGTCAGGTCTTCTCAAGTGTGAAGCAACACGTGTCGGCGAAGATACCACACTCTCGCAGATTATAAAGATGGTGAGCGATGCTGCCGCTACAAAAGCGCCTATCGCAAAAGTTGCGGACAAAGTATCCGGCATATTTGTGCCTGTAGTAATCACTATCTCGCTTGTTACAATCGCGGGATGGCTCATTGCCGGACAGACTATCGGATTTGCCCTTGCACGCGGAATTTCGGTTCTCGTTATAAGCTGCCCTTGTGCCCTCGGCCTTGCGACTCCTGTTGCAATTATGGTCGGAAACGGCATGGGTGCCCGGAACGGAATCCTCTTCAAGACTGCAGTATCTCTTGAAGAAGCAGGGAAAGTTCAGATTGTTGCGCTCGATAAGACCGGTACAATTACAGCAGGTGAACCTCGCGTGACTGACATCATCCCGGCACCGGGCTACAACGAAGGCGAACTCCTCAGCCTCGCATATACACTTGAACAGTACAGTGAACATCCTCTTGCAAGAGCAATCATAGCCCGTGCAGAAGAAGTCGGAGATCCTCCGTCAAAGATTACTGATTTCCAGGCACTGCCCGGAAACGGTCTTTCGGCACTTCTTTACGGAAGTCCTCTCATCGGCGGTAATCTGAAATTTATAAAGGAACATATCGATATCGATAGTGTGCCTTGGTCAAGAATCACTGAAAAAGGCGAAATCACCAAAGTATCGGAAAATGCAGACTATCTTGCAGAAAAGGGAAAGACTCCTCTCTTCTTCGCATATGCAGGAAAGTTTATCGGCATAATTGCCGTAGCTGACACAATCAAGGAAGACAGCCCTCGCGCCGTAAAGGAACTCCAGAATATGGGTATCCATGTTGTTATGCTTACTGGTGACAACGAGCGTACCGCAAAAGCTATCGGCGACCAGGCCGGTGTAAACGAAGTAATCGCAGGCGTTCTTCCTGAAGGAAAGGAAGCTGTAATCAGAAAACTTTCTGAGTATGGTAAGGTTGCAATGGTCGGAGACGGTATAAACGACGCTCCTGCCCTTACACGTGCAGATATCGGAATCGCAATCGGTGCAGGAACTGATGTTGCAATCGATGCAGCTGATATCGTGCTCATGAAGAGCAGACTTTCTGACGTACCGGCTGCTATAAGACTAAGCCGCGCTACACTTAGAAATATCCACGAAAACCTTTTCTGGGCTTTCGGATACAACTCAATCGGTATTCCACTCGCTGCAGGACTCTTTATCGGAATCCTCGGCTGGAAACTCAACCCGATGTTCGGTGCAGCTGCTATGAGCTTATCAAGTTTCTGCGTAGTGACAAACGCACTCCGTCTGAACTTCTTTAAGCTTCACGATGCGAAAAAAGACCATAAAATAAAAAACAGAATCAATACAAACGGACAGGCATTAATCAAGACAGATGCGCCTGATACTGAAAATAACGAAAAGGAGACTGAAACTATGGAAAAGACAATGAAAATCGAAGGAATGATGTGTATGCACTGCGAAAAGAGAGTAAAGAAAACTCTTGAAGCAATCGAAGGCGTAGAAGAAGCAGTAGTAAGCTTCGAAGCAGGTACAGCAGTAGTAAAGCTCAGCGCAGATGTTGAAAACGAAGTATTGAAGAGCGCTGTTGAAGCTGAAGATTATCCTGTTACAGACATCCAGTAAGTGTTTTAACGACCGCAAAAGCGGTCGTTTTTTCTTTGCTTTTGATTGCACATATAGTATAATTTTTGCAAGAGATTATTCGAAGGAGGAACACATATGGATTTTATACTCTCAAATGATCAGATAAAAGAATGGTGTCGTTACACGACTGAAGAAATCAAAGCCATGCCAGAAGATGCTTTAAACGTAGAACTTCGTCCGAGAGCTGATGTCGCAGCTTTTTATAAAGAAGTCGGTGATCTTATGGCTGACGAAGTAATAAAGAATAATGCCGAAGGAAAGATTACAAAGTGGATTTGCCCTGCAGGCCCTCTCGACCAGTATGATTATTTCATCGAGCGTGTACACAAAGAAAGAATCAGCCTCAAGAATCTCTGGATTTTCATGATGGATGAATTTCTCGACTGGGAAAGCCGTCCGCTCCCTACTGATGTAAGATATGGCAGCCTTCGCGGCACAATGGAAAGAAGAGTATTCTCAAAAATTGACCCCGAACTCATGTGCCCTCGCGAACAGATTATTTTCCCTGATCCTCAGAATCTTGATTATTACGATGACAAGATTGAAGAAATGGGCGGAATTGATACATGCTGGGCAGGAATCGGCGCAAAAGGCCTTGTTGCTTTCTGTGAAGCACCGCATTCAAGATACTACAGAATCAGTCAGGAACAGTTCAAGAACTCAAAGACAAGAATCGTTGAACTCAACGAAGACACTCTCGTAGCACTCTCACAGCGTAGTCTCGGTGCTTACTACGATATGATTCCTCCTAAGGCAGTAACTCTTGGAATGAAGGCAATTCTCTCATCAAAGAGAATCGTATATATGCTCCGTGGCGGTGCATGGAAGCAGACTGTTCTCAGAATCATGCTTTTCTGCAAAGAATCAACTCTCGAATATCCTGTGACATTCACTACAAAATATATTCCCGAAAAGATTCTCTACTGCGACGAAGAAACTCTCGAGCATCCACTCTCAAAGTGGGCGCCGGACGATAAGTTCTGGTTCTAACAAGGAGGAAGCCTGTTATGAATAACGACGTAAAAGTAATCGTTTTTAATAAACACAGCGTAGGTCATCTTGCCAGAGTTCCGAGATTTCCTCTTCCAGGCGAAACAATCAAAGCAAAAGTCTGGGAGTTCGGTCAGGACGCTGCCAAAGGTACAAATGCAGCAGTAGTTCTCGGAAGACTCGGAGTACCTACTGCCTTTATTGAAAAAGTCGGAAATGACAGTGGCGGCGAATTCGGACTCAAATGGCTTAGGGAAGCCGGTGTTGACACTTCAAGATTTATTCTTTCCGATGATATCGTTACGGATCAGGGCGTTGTAATCATCCGTGATGATGGTGAAAACATGATTATCGGCAGTGCTCCGCACGAATGTTACATCAAACCTTCCGATATTGAAGAAGGAATAGCTGCTTTCCCTTCTGCTGAATTTTTCGTTTCAGGTCTCGAAATCAACCACGATATGGCGCTATATGCCTGCAAATATGCAAAAGAATGCGGTAAGATTACGATTCTCAACGCAAGTCCGCTTGCAAAGGCTATAGATGACGACCTTTCATACGTTGATTATCTCTTCGTAAATGAAGTTGAAGCAGCCCAGCTGGCAGGAATTCCCGCAGGTGACGATATCGGCGATGTTTCCGGGCTTCCTGAAAAGATGACAGCAAACTACAAGCCTCAGAAAATTGTTATGACAATCGGCGGAGAAGGGTGCATCATTTATGATACAAAGACAGGCTCGCAGAATCTTTACCCCGGATACAAAGTTCAGGCAATAGATACTGTTGGTGCCGGCGATGGTTTTATGGCTGCATTTACTGCTGCACTCACATGGGGCTACAGCGAAAAGGACGCGTGTGACTTCGCAAACAAGTACGGTGCTCTCGTAGTACAGCTCTACGGATCCATTCTCGTATATCCTACGCTTAAGGAAGCAGAAGAAGGATTCAAGAATTTATAATCCTGAAGCACCGCTTTAATACATTCGGTTTTGCATTTTAAAGGCCGGGTCCCTTATAAGGACCCGGCCGTTTGTTTTGCTATATCCGCACTTTATGTCTATTCTTCAGTATTGTCGTCGTACTTGCTTAAATCAGCTTCCGGCATATCAGGATTGTATGCTCCGTCGAGGTTTTCCCATTCTTCACGAGTTCTTCCTCTCTGCATATATCCGTCTGCGTGCTGCTTATATGTTCCCTTCCTCAACTCTTCCTTTTCGAGCTTTTTCTTCTGGCTTGCTACCCATGATGCATGTCTGTTTTCGTCGATTTCATCAATCTTTGTCTTCTTGTATTCGTTTGAGAAATCATCTTCGAAGTCCTGTTCTTCGTATGCTCCTGTGTTGTACCAGTCGAGAACGATGTCAAGATATCTTGACTTAACTGTACTCTTTCCTCTTTCTATTGTACGCATCATGTCCATTTCAAGAGGTGTAGGATTAAGGAGAAGTTTTAATTCTCTCATCTTTTTGGCAGTAAAAGTCTTGTACATCATTTTCTGAGTAAGTCCGAGTCTGCTTGGATCAGCTCCGCCCTTGAGAGGGAAGAACGGAATTTCCCAGTCTACGCCTGCTACGTTTCTTAAAGCTTTTACGCCTGAACCTCTTCCAAACATGCTGACACTTACTACTGCGCAGACATCAAACTTTTTTTCCCTGATCTGCTTATATCCCTGGATAATGTTGTTCTGAACCCATCCGAAGAAGATGATCTTGCTGCCTTCAGGAAGTTTCTTGAGAGCTTCATCTATCTTGATAAGAGGAAGGCCTGTTTCTTCAGCGAAAAGCTTTGCATAAGCATGAGTGTGACCTGCATTTGAGCAGTAAACTATATATTCAGGTTTAACGCGTTTCATGATTGTCATATGTATAACGTCCTCCATATTATTATCGATTAATCGCATGTCTCATTCGTGACATGCACGTAATATTATACCATATTTCGCTTTTGTTGAAAATACGTAGTTTGCAGGCGCTTATAATTACAGGATTTTCACTTCCTTCTTTCGCTATGCCTTATTCCAGATAAGCATATTATTATCAAATGACGCAGTGATTCTTCCCTGATCCTTCAGATATGAAAGATACGATTTTACCGTACTTCCGATAAGAACATACTGTTCAAAGTTCATTACGAGATTGTAGTGCTCGAAGAGCTTTTTCAGTATTGCTTCAAATGTAAGGCCTGTCTTCTTTTCACAAACAGCCTCTCCGCAGTCATTCTGACTTTCGCTTAAAATGCGCACAATGTTATCTGCAATTTCGTTTACTTTGTCGATATTGAGCTGTGCGAGCTCTGCTATAGTTTCTGCAGCATCTGCATGTGCCGGAACGAAGACATCCGCTTTCATTTCCTTTACCATCTCGAGCGTTTGGATATATGCTGCTATGTCATAAATGAAGCCGATTCCGTACTTGTCGAGCGTCGCTTTGCTCGAAAGACAGTCTGCAAGATATACTACGTTGTCAGGGGTTCTGAATCCGACCATATCAAAGAAATGTCCCGGAAGGTTGATTATTTCAAAACCTTCAGGAATGTTTTCATTTGTAAGGTACTCGCATTCACTTTCCTGCGCCATGAGAAATTTGTGGCGAAGATCCTTCGGTGGAAAACCGCCATACAGAAATGCCGGCTCGAGAATTGTGTGATTAGTAAAATCAGCCTCTATTCCCGGTGCGTAGATTTTGCAGCCTGTCTGCTTCTGGAGATACTGATTACCGCCGATATGGTCTGCGTTTGAGTGTGTATTGTAAATTGCGCGAAGCTTCCAGCCTTCTCTGTCGAGCACCTGACGGACTTTTCTTCCCGCATCCTTATCGTTTCCGCTGTCGATAATCACGACTTCTTCGTCGCTTACTTTATAAAGTCCGATTTTGGCCGGGCTCTGAATATAATAACTGTTTCCTTTAACATGAATAAGTTCGTACATAAAACCTCCTTGGAAAAGTGCTTCTTACAAAAATAGAAACTGAAGAATTACAATGAATATTACGGCTATGATATAACCTGTAGCGATTGTGATACCTTTCGGCACATGTTTTTTCTGCATGTAACGTGTCAGAAAATGTACCGCTATGCTGATGCACATGAATCCTACAAAATACGCTGCGATCGGAAGGAACTCCTTAAGCACAAATTCTCCGCTTTCGCTTGTTACGATTTGGTGCACTACAAGCAGAATCAGCGCAAAGATTACGGCTAGTATTGAGAATATGCGGTGACCTTTAGTCTGCGGCAGTTCCTGTCCGCGCTCTACTGCGGCCGCAGCCTTGCCCCACCATTTGAAATATGCACCGATTTCAACAGCGCAGACAAGGAACAAATCCGTCCAGATCAGGAGATTGATAAGGCGTTTCGGGTTACCGATAATATTCATCGGGCTCTGAATCAGGCTCATGAGCGGCAGGAACAATAAAAGCACGCATATAGCCGCTACAAGGAATAGCGATCCCATGTACCATCCCATCACGGAATCGTGAATCTTCTTAAGTTCGATGTCCGGATCAGTTTCAATCATTATAGGGTCTTCATTTTCGTTTCTGAAAACCTGCATCTGGCTGTTTGATGCCGCGTGTTCCCAGCCAGTATGCTCACAGAAATCTTTGAACTCTTCGATTTCAGCTGTCGGTTCAGGTCCGAACCACGATGATTTCGGGAAGTATGTAACTTTATAACTTACCTTTTTAGGTTCGCCTTTTCTGAAGCGCCAGACGTCCCACACAATCATATCAAGGAACCAGCCTTTTTCCGCCTGCTTCTCAAGATACTGCTCTATCCCGGTCTTATCATAAAACGAAAAATCCGAAATCTTTAACTTTATATCAAAAAGTCTCATAGGTCGCCCCCCTTTCTGTGTTGTGATTATGTGTTTTGGCATTTTTTAAATTTCAAGCAGTATCCTGCATGCTTCCACTGCCTGTTCGTTCGTAATATCAATATCGAAATCGATTTCTATTATCCTGTCGTCATAGCAAAGTAAGTAGCGTTCATGTGGATTTCCTGCAATCTGAAGCTGATACGCTTCTTCAGCTCCCCAGATTTCACTGTCTATTTCAATTGCGATTTTTTCCTCTTCGTCGCTCAGATTATCAGGTATCGCATATGCTATGTTGTGGTCAATATCTTTAAGTAAAGCTGTAAGACACTTTTCATACACGAAATTCTGCTTTACTTTAACAACTCGGTAGCTTACACCCGAAACAGGTGTAGCAAAGGATATGTGTTCAGCTTCAAGCATTGACGCAAGAAAACTGTTTTTTGTTTCATATCTGTGATACGAATTATCGTCTGTTGCCTGTCTTTCAGCAAGATCCGTCAAAAGCAGCGGAAGGTCTTTTTCTGTCTGACTCCATTCAAAACCTACTGCAACCGGCACATCTCTTCTCTCATCAGCAATATCCATAGTTCGATTTACTGCAAACACGGAAAGTGCAATCGGTATCACTAAACAGAGAAGCATATATACTGACCTATGCGTGTCCGTCGAAATCTTCATTTTTTTGAGGATATAGCTTGCAAATGCTATTGAAAAAATTGCTGTAATAGTTACGATAACACTTACAAATCTCATAATTCCTTCAGCAGTATTCATGCCACATGCAAGCATAATTGTAAAAGTAATAATAACAATACCTATGAGAAATCTCGTCAACAAATTGTGATTCCATGTGTCAGTAAATATTCCTTCTGATTCTGCTACCTTTATCGCTTTGCGTCGCCAGTTAAAATATGCCCCGGCTTCTATGGCGCACGCTATAAACAATATGGCAAATGAAGCATAATACAAAATCTGTTCATTACTTGTAATAATATCAAGTGGATGCTTTATTGCTTCGTGTATTCCCATAAATCCAACAAGTAATGTAAGTATGAAAATGACAACATACCCTGGAAGTGATGTGCTTTTCATTGATTTATGTATTGATTCAAGCTCGGTAAGCGGATCTGTTTCTATTGGCACCGGGTTCTCGTTTTCGTTATAGAAAATCTGCATCTTACCGCTTGAAGCTGCAAGTTTCCAGCCTGTGTGCTCACAAAAATCTATAAATATCTTTTGTTCCTCCTGAGGCTCCGGATCGAAAGCAGATGCTTTCGGAAAATAGGCCACCGAATAGTTCAGCTTTTGAGGCTCGATACGTCTGTATTTCCAAAAAACAGGTCCGATATTTTCGAGAAGCCACCCTTTTTCCGCCTGTTTTTCAAGATTATTCTGGATACCGCTTCTGTCATAAAAGGCATAACTTTTCATGCTGTACTTTACATTAGTCATCAGAAACACCTCTTTTCGTAATCCTTTGCCTGAGCGAGAAGCCTGTCGTACTCCCGCTTCAGCATCTCTTCACCGATTTCCGTAATAATATAACTGCGGCGGCGACCTTCGACCTTCGTTTCGCGGATTGCCTTCATTTCAAGAAACTGTTCGAGAAGGTTGTAAAGTGTACCAGAGCCGACGTTCACACGGCCGTCTGTCATCTCCGGCACCTTATCGAGAATATCCATTCCGTAACATTCTTCTTTGAGGCAAAGTAATATATAAAACATCTGCTCTGTAAGCGTATGAAATTTGACTCTTGGCATAAAAGCACCTCCTATTCTCGATTATCGAGAATTCTTGTTTTAAGTATATTCTCGAATATCGAGAATGTCAAGATTCAATTTCTTATCTCCGCAATTGAAAATGCACGGAACATAGTGCTTTTAGTAAAACGTTCCAACTAATAAAGGGCTTCGATTTCTCGAAACCCTTAGTTCGCTATAATGTAATACTAATTATACTTTAGAAGAACGGACCAATCCAAACCCATGCACCAGTTACTCTGCCATAATCATCATATCCTCCATCAGCATCCCACTGCCAGAAAATATTGCGAATTTCGCCGTCTGTTTCAGGTATTGCTTCATATGGATATGTTTCATTGTAAATCATTGTCCATTCGTTCTGAGTATGCATTTCACCTGTTTTATGCCATTTTATGAAAATGCTATGATCGAGAGAAAGAGTTCCTTCCTTGGCAATTTCACCATTTAAATATACTAAACCTGTCCAGATGTCAACTCCTTGTCCTATACCCAGGACTCCAAAGATTCCTTCTTTGATTACTACCTTAGTTCCATCTGCCTTAATTACAGTATCGCCAGCCTTCGGGATATCGTGTGCTTCCCCTTCTTTAAAAACTGTACCATTAGCTTCCGCTTCGGCATTAAGATCCTCTTCGCTTGGTTTAAGACGCTCTGAAGGCTCAATAAGCCTGTGAAGCACAGTTGACGCTTCTTCTCTCTTAAGTATTCCTCGAGGCGCAAAAGTACCATACTTATCAAGACCGCCAATTAGTCCTGCCTGATATGCCACCCTCACATAATCAACATAGTAAGGATCTATCGTTGCATGGTCTCGGATTCTCTCAAGCGCAGCCATATTGGTATTGTCTTCTCCAGTAGCGCCCATCGCTCTTACCAGAATCATCGACATTTCCTGTCGTGTAATATCATATCCAAGCTTACTCTCTGAAAACTCGCTTTGTTTAACAAGTTCTTTATCTAGTGCTACCTTGTAGTAAGGCGAATACCAGTAACTGCCTTTTTCCTGCGTATTTATTTCGTCAGAATAAAGATATCTTACGATAACAGTTATGAACTCAGCTCTTGTCATATGATTTTTAGGTCTGAATTCGGCAACGCCATATTCGTTTGGTGCAGTCCTGCCATTTACAAGACCTTTTCTGGCCATACTCATGATAGCATCATATGCCCAGTGACTTCTCGGAACATCACTGAACGACTTTATAACTAAATCAGAAGTTGCATTCTGTTGAGGTTTTGCAGATGTCTGGTCAACGATATTGCCGTTCTCATCTCTCAATGTTCCACTGAAACCTGCAAATGAGGTTGTGGTCATGGAAAGTACCATAACTAAAACTAAAACAACTGATACTACTCTTTTCATATTTCTTGCCTTTCCTTCATGTAAGCGATTTCAATATAACAATTATACCATTTTGTAGATTTTTAGAAATAGTGTTTTATAAAAAACACTCCTGAAACGCCCCTTTACATTTATTTCCATATATATTATAATTTAGTAAAATTTGTAATTTGGGAGGTAGCAATGCTCTTACTTTCGTACTGTGAAACAGTACTTCAAAGTTTAAAAATCTTACTCGGGAGCACAGAAACAGAGCTTGATTCTATGCCCGAAGGCAGAATCCATCAGACTTCGTCTTCGCGCACGGTGAAAAGTGCTAAGCCTGGCGACGAGCTAAGCGATAATAATGTGAATTACGGCCGTGGAAAAAAGTCGGAATTCAGAGTGAACTACCGGGTTGTCACCGGACATGGCGAAGGCAGGCGGCGAAAACTTATCCCGGATAGCATGGTCGAAAATCTTCTGCCCGTTTATCTTCATAAAGAATATCTGAAGGCGAAGAAAAAACTCATAAAAAACAACACCCTTGCGCTCGAAACATTCATCGCAAGTTATCGAGCAGTTACCATGGAAAATATTCGTGCCATGATTCCCGGACGTTTTCAGCATTTCACAGATGAACTGTTTCTGCCGCCCTTTGCAAACGACGATTGGGCAAGTCAGCCATATGAAAAAGCGACGTATAATCAGAGCGCGCTTCGCCACATGACTTCCCGAGGACTTCTTGTGCGCTCGAAATCTGAGGTACTCATAGCCGAGCTTTTGTATGCGCTCGGGCTTCCGTTTCACTACGAAGAAGTTCTGTACATAAATGGCGCAACCTATATTCCGGACTTCACGATACTCGCTCCCGACGGCAGCATCTGGTACCTGGAGCACTGCGGCATGACAAACGACCCGGACTATCTTCATCGCCACTTCAAAAAAATGGAGGCTTATGCCGCAGCAGGCATTGCTCCATGGAAAAACCTGATCGTCACATACGACAACGAACACGGCGACATCGATCTCATGGCAATCAAAAAAGAAATTGAATCCAGGATATTATCTTAACTATATTGGGGGGGGACTTTTGAGGGTAGCGTGCCGCTTGCCTGGATGCTTGTGTCTTTGCTGTCTGAGTACCGCTTGCCGGAATGCTTGTGGTTTTTATAGTTTGCGTGTTGTTCAAATGTCTGTTTTTTGTTTTTCAAAGCAAAAGGACACCGAAAACACGAAATCCGATGTCTTTTTGCTTGCTTTTTTTAAAAACGGACATTCCGCCAAGCACGAATGCTGTTTTCCAGGCAATCAAGGCCACTTTTCTCCATATTTTTTAAAGCAAATGCGCTTCTTTCGTAAACATGATGTCCAAAATTCAAAATCTCTAACAAAAAGACACCGGAAACACGGAATTTGATGTCTTTTTGTTTTCGTTTTTCAAAAAAGTGAAGTGTACCCCTAAAAGTAGAGTAAAAAAACAAACTATTTTTGCATGTAATACTCTACCGGAGTTAAATAATTGTTTGTAGCGTGTGGTCTTTCTATCGGATAGAAATGCCACACGTATTCATAT
>SVCW01000018.1 GCA_015058155.1 Clostridiales bacterium
GCTTCCGGGTATCGGCATTTTCTTTTATATAATGCTTTCTCAGGGGATTTCCAGACAGAGAATATTCAAACTTTCAAAGAATGAAGAGTACTTTGCACGAAAAGCGCTCAAGACGCAGATTGATGAAATGAAGTCTGATGACTATGAATATACACATCGTGAGGAGTATATCTGGCGCGATATGATTCATCTTAACCAGACTTACGGAGGAGCATACTATACACAGGACAATAACGGCCGTATTTTTACAGACGGAACGGAACTTATGGAAGCAATCCATAATGATATAGAGAATGCGAAGGAATTTATCAATTTTGAAACTTATATTCTTCAGAATGATGATGTCGGAAGAGGTATAATTAACCACCTTGCCAAAAAAGCTTCTGAAGGTGTTGAAGTACGACTTCTTATCGACGCGGTAGGCGGCAGAACCATTTTCCAGCGCACACTCCGTGACTTTGAAGAAAAGGGTGGAAAGTATGCCTTTTTCTTTAAGCCGAAACTCAGATGGATCAATATGAGGCTGAATTATCGTAATCACAGAAAGCTTATCTGTATTGACGGAGCTATCGGTTATATCGGAGGCTTTAATGTAGGAAAAGAATATCTCGGAAGAAAAAAGAAGTTCGGATACTGGCGTGACACACATATGCGTTTTACAGGCGGTTGTGTGCGCGATATAAACAGCCGTATTCTCCTTGACTGGAGACAGGCGGCAAAAGAGAACATTCCTCTGAATTCGGTTGATTACAAGATTTCTGAACCTTGTGCAAACACAGGAGTGCAGATAGTAAGCTGCGGACCTGAGTCTTCAAAGGAAGAAATCAAGCGTGCTTACATGAAGATGATTACGTCTGCGGAAAAGAATGTTTATATTCAGACACCATACTTTATACCGGACAAGAGTATAGTAGATTCACTGAAGATGGCGGCACAGTCAGGGGTAGATGTGAGAATCATGATACCTTGCAAACCTGACCACATGTTTGTATACTGGGCTACTTACTGGTACGCAGGGGAACTCATGAAATCCGGTGTAAAGATTTATGTTTATGACAACGGTTTTCTCCATGCCAAGGTTGTTGTGTGCGACGGTGAAATATTGTCGTGCGGTTCGGCAAATTTTGATAACAGAAGTTTCCTGCTTAATTTTGAAGCAAATGCTATCGTTTATGACGCTCAGCTTGCGACTCAGATGGAAGCAATCTTTGAAGAGGACATGAAAGATTGTCATGAACTTACAAAGAGGCTCTATGAAAACAGAAGTCTCATTATCAAGATTAAGGAAAGTATATCAAGATTATTGTCCGACTTACTATAAGTCTTAACTTTACTTTAACGAAATAACGTGATATAATATTTGGGTATAATTGCGGCATGACGCCATGAGGTATTATGTCGCATTTAAATTTATAAGTTTTATTATAATGATGCAGAAAGGAATCAAAGAAATGTATTTCAACTATTTGGACAAGACAGATCCGGAAGTAGCTGCTATCATCAGAAGAGAGGCAGCCAGGCAAGCTAGTAAATTAGAACTTATTGCTTCAGAAAACTACACAAGCAATGCTGTAATGGAAGCAAACGGAAGCGTACTCACAAACAAGTATGCTGAAGGGTATTCAGGCAAGAGATATTACGGCGGCTGTGAACATGTTGACGAAGTAGAAACGCTTGCAATCGAAAGAGCAAAGAAACTTTTCGGTGCTGAATATGTAAACGTACAGCCACATTCAGGTTCAAGTGCAAACCTCGGAGTTTATTTCGGGCTCCTCGAACCAGGCGACACCGTACTCGGCATGAGTCTTTCAAATGGAGGGCATCTTACACACGGAAGCCCTGTAAACCTTTCAGGTAAATATTATAATTTCGTATCATATGGTTTAAACGATGAAACTGAAATGATCGATTACGATGAAGTAAGAAGACTTGCACATGAACACAAGCCAAAGCTCATCGTTGCCGGCGGTTCAGCATATCCTAGAATCATCGAAGCTGACAAGTTCAGAGAAATCGCAGACGAAGTAGGCGCAATCCTCATGGTTGACATGGCTCACTTCGCAGGTCTCGTTGCAGGTGGAGTTCATCCGAATCCGGTAGAGCACGCACACATCGTTACTTCAACAACTCACAAGACTTTAACAGGTCCTAGAGGCGGAGTTATCTTCGCAAAGAAGGAATTTGAACAGATTTTAAACAAGGCAATCTTCCCTGGAATCCAGGGCGGACCTCTTGAACACGTTATTGCAGGTAAGGCAGTATGCTTCCTCGAAGCATCAACTCCTGAATTCAAGGAAACAATGGCTCAGGTTGTCAAGAATGCAAAGGTTCTCGCTGAAGAACTCATGAAGAGAGACTTCAACCTCGTTTCAGGCGGTACTGACAATCACCTCATGCTTGTAAACCTTGTAAACAAGGGACTTACTGGTAAGGAAGCAGAAAAGCTTCTCGATGATGCAAATATCACTCTCAACAAAAACACAGTTCCGAACGATCCGCACGGACCATTCGTAACATCGGGTATCAGAATCGGTACTCCTGCCCTCACTACAAGAGGATTCAAGGAAGACGATATGGTTAAGGTTGCAGAAGCAATCTCTCTCGTAATCGATAATCCTGGATGCGAAGAATGCGCAGATAAGGCGCGTGCTATTGTTAAGGAGCTTACAGACAAACACCCTTTAAAATATTAGGCTTGTCTTTTTCGCAACTGACTTTGTCAAGCGGCAATATTCGGTGCTCACGTACTTCAAGTACGCTCCGCGCCTCATATTGCCGCTTTTCGCGTCATTTACGAAAAATCCTGCGCCTTAAGTTTCAGATTTATCTCGGGATGCAGATCTGCATTCCTACCATTAAATTGTACGGATCGATTGCTGGATTTGCATCGATAATTGCATTTAAATTTACTCTGTGCTTCTTTGCAATCATGTAGAGCGTATCGCCACTTTCGATAGTGTAGAGCGTGCCACGACAATTACTGTGCTCCGGCATCTGCGGCATATCAGGTTTTGATGGCACCGATGGTGTTGGAAGCGGCATAGTTCCTTCACCCGGAGCAGCAGGAAGCTCATCTTCAAAACCCGGAATACAGAGCTTGAAACCTACAGGAAGTGCTTCAGGCTCCTTGATAAGATTGGCCTTCATGAGAAGAGCTGTTGAAATGTTATACTTTGTTGCAATAGAATAGAGCGTGTCGCCTGATTTTACAGTGTAGATATCTACGCATACTAAACATTTATTCATTATAAATCACCTCGCTATATAGTATTTATTTTTGCTGTGATTTGTGATAGAATAATTACAAAATTTTAAAAGGAGAGGTTTTGAATTGAAGAGATTTTTTAATCCGGCAACAATCACAATTATGATACTGCTGGTAATATCGTCAGTTATGAGCGGAAGATTCTCGGATCCGATGGCATGGTTCATGGACAAATTACTTATACTTCCGGGAATTATACTTGGTCTTTCAATCCATGAATTCGGTCATGCTATAACTGCTTACAAACTTGGGGACAACACACCATACAATCAGGGCAGAGTGACTATGAGTCCCGGGGCGCATATTGATCCCGTAGGCTTTGTCAGCCTTCTTTTCATCGGCTTCGGATGGGGCGTACCTGTTCAGATCAATCCGCGTAATTTCAAGAAGCCAAGAAGGGATGAACTCATCGTATCTTTTGCAGGCGTTGCGATGAACCTCATTACTGCAATTGTTTTTGCAATCATTGTGAAGGTTATTTATATGGCAGCACCTGAATTCCTTTTCCTGAATGAAATGGGAGATATCGTACTTACTGTTCTTCTCTATGTAATCCAGATTAATATCATACTTATGGTATTCAATCTGCTTCCGATTCCGCCACTTGACGGTTTTAACATCGTTACTGAACTTTTCAAACTCAGAAGATATGACTGGTGGTACAGAATCTACAACAACGGATTCTTTATCCTCCTCTTTTTCATTCTTTTCGATGTTACTGACATGATTCTTTCACCTGCAGTATACGGAATCTACAGCACAATCATTAATATTATCTTTTAAGTGAGTGACTCCGGCTTTGAATAGGCCGGAGTTTTTATATGTTTTACGTTGTTAGCACTCTTTTGCGGTGAGTGCTAAAATTTTTCTTTACAAACACTCCGGGCGGGTATATTATGTATTTGTCAGGGAAAATATTAATGACATATATGACGACTTGCAAAAGGGGGTTAATATACATGAACATCGGAAATATTTACAATAACCAGCAGGAGAATGAAAATCCACTTGAAAAGTACGGACGTGATCTTGTGGAGATGGCGAGGGCCGGAAAACTTGATTCCGTAATCGGACGTGACAGCGAAATCAGACATGCGATTCAGATTCTTTCAAGAAGAACGAAGAACAATCCTGTTTTGATCGGAGAGCCGGGTGTCGGAAAGACTGCAGTAGTCGAAGGACTTGCTCAGCGAATTTTAAACGGGGATGTTCCGGAAGGTCTTAAGGATAAGACTATCTATGCACTCGATATGGGGGCACTCATTGCAGGGGCAATGTACAGGGGAGAATTTGAAGAAAGACTCAAGTCAGTGCTTAGTGAAATCGAGAAGTCAGAAGGTAAGATTATTCTTTTCATCGATGAAATTCACAACATTGTCGGTGCCGGAAAGGCTGAAGGCTCGATGGATGCAGGAAATCTCTTAAAGCCTAAACTTGCAAGAGGCGAGCTTCACTGTATCGGCGCAACAACGCTCGATGAATACAGAAAATATATCGAAAAGGATGCGGCACTTGAAAGAAGATTCCAGAAGGTGCTCGTAGACCAGCCGACAGTTGAAGACACTATTTCGATATTAAGAGGCCTTAAAGAGCGATTTGAAATCCACCATGGCGTAAGAATCACAGACAATGCGCTTATTGCGTGCGCAGTGCTTTCAGAAAGATACATTTCGGACAGATTTCTGCCTGATAAGGCAATCGACCTCATGGACGAGGCTGCATCAAAAATCAGAACTGAAATCGACTCGCTCCCGACAGAGCTTGATGAAATTTCAAGAAAGATAATGCAGCTCGAAATCGAAAGACAGGCACTTGGTAAGGAAACTGACAACGCATCAAAGCAGAGGCTTGAAAATCTCGAAAGCGAACTTTCGGAGCTCAAAGCCGAAAACGATACTCTCCGAGCCCAGTGGGAAAAGGAAAAGAACGCAATCTTCGGAGTAAAGGAAATTAAGCTCCAGATTGAAGATGTGAAACTTCAGATAGAAGAAGCCGAAAGAAAATACGACCTCGAAAAACTTGCAGAACTCAAATATGGCAGACTTCCTGAACTCGAAAAGAAGCTTGAGGTAGCGAAAGCCGGCGCAGAAATCTGCGAAGAAAAGAGACTCCTTAAGGAGGAGGTAGGCGAAGAAGAAATTGCGCAGGTAGTTTCAAACTGGACGGGCATTCCTGTGTCAAAACTCGTTGAGTCAGAAAAGGAAAAACTCTTGAAATTAGGCGATATTCTTCATGCAAGGGTAATCGGACAGGATGAGGCTGTTTCGGCTGTCTCAGAAGCTGTTTTGAGGGCCAGAGCAGGTCTTAAGGATGAAGGAAGACCAATAGGTTCGTTCATTTTCCTCGGACCAACAGGTGTCGGCAAGACTGAGCTTGCGAAGACTCTTTCAGAAGCACTTTTTGACTCTGAAAAGAACATGATCAGAATAGACATGTCAGAGTACATGGAAAAGCATTCAGTTTCAAGACTCGTAGGAGCGCCTCCGGGATACGTAGGATATGATGAAGGCGGCCAGCTCACAGAAGCAGTGAGAAGAAAGCCTTACAGCGTTATTCTTTTTGATGAAATCGAAAAGGCTCATCCTGATGTTTTCAACATCCTGCTCCAGCTTCTTGATGACGGAAGACTTACAGACAATCAGGGAAGAACTGTTGACTTCAAAAATACAATCGTAATCATGACTTCAAATATCGGAAGCAGCTACCTCATCGAAAATATCAGGGAAGACGGTACGATTGACGATACCGTTAAGCAGGAAGTATCAGACGAAATGAAAAAGTACTTCAGACCTGAATTCCTCAACCGTATCGATGACATCGTAGTATTTTCACCGCTTACAGAAGCACAGATTACAGGAATTATCGACATCGCAATGAAGGGACTTGTAGCAAGACTTGCAGAGCGCGAAATCACACTCGAACTGACTGACGAAGCAAAGAAGTTCATTGCCGGCGAAAGTTACACTCCTGCATACGGCGCAAGACCTGTCAAGCGTTATCTGCAGAAGTATATCGAAACAGCTCTTGCAGAAAAGATCGTCAAGGGCGAAATCAAGGATGGCGACAGTGTAGTGATCGGTTCGGACGGTGAAAGTCTGTTATTCAATGTTCTTGCTTGCTTTAACTAACATTGAAATATGACAATAACTGTGATAGACTGATAATATCTAAGCATGAAATAGGAGAAAAGTAATGAAAAGAGCATTATCAGTATTATTGGTAATAATCATGGTTTTCGGCATGATTACTACTTCATTTGCAGCATCAGCTGAAGCAAACGAGGCAGCTGACACACTCTATGAACTTGGCCTTTTCAATGGTACAGGTACAGACGCAAACGGCAACCCAATCTATGACCTTGATCGCGCGCCGACAAGACACGAAGCAGTTACTATGCTTGTACGTCTTCTCGGTAAAGATGCTGAAGCAAAGGCAGGAAACTGGGACCTCCCATTCACTGACGTTGCAGCATGGGCAAAACCATACGTAGGCTATGCATACGCAAACGGACTCACTAGCGGTACAAGTGCGACTACATTCGGCGGAAATGCGAAGATTTCGGCATCGCAGTATCTCACTTTTGTGCTTCGTGCGCTAGGTTACACAAGCGGAACTGACTTCCAGTGGAACAAAGCATGGGAACTTTCTGATGAAATCGGTCTCACAAATGGAGAATACGACGAAAATACAGACGAATTCCTTCGTAGCGATATCGTAATCATTTCAGAAAATGCGCTTGAAGCAAGACTAAAGGGTTCAAACGTAATGCTCCTCGGCAAGCTTTATAATCAGAAGCATGCTTTAAAATGGCAGGATGAAGGAAGAAACATCAAGATGTCATCATTTGAACTTCCAGATGCAATCGGAAAGACAACCCTGACTTACGATAAAGCTTACGCACTCCTCGGAAAGGATCCTGAAGTCATTGCTGACAATATCAAAACTGTAGGCGATGTTGTACTTTATATGAATGCAGCTAATTTCGATCCTGCAAGACGTGAAGCCTTCACTCCATGGTATATAAATAATTCATGGGGATTCGATCCTCCGGGATATGAAGGCCTTAATATGGGCTACGGAACATGCTGCGCAGGAAACACAAATGTGGCATTATACCTTTTAAAGGGTGACTACGAGGAACAGGGTGTTATCCGCTGGATGGGTGGCGGAAACCATACTATCGCGTATGTAAAAGCTGGCGGAAAGTATTACGTATTCGACCCTACCGATTTTGCACACAAGAGTAAGAGCTCAATTACAATTCTCGATAATATCGAAGATTACTACGACTATATCCCGTCAAATTATCCTAAGGCAGAAATGACAAACCTCGTTGTTTTAAAGGATACTGATGTTGCGTATCCATGGGGCTGGAACAACAGAACAGAAACACTCATATTCCCGACTGAAGTTAAGGAACACGTAGTTCAGTTATATCCTGAAGGTTCATCAAAGGTAGCTTTTGCTGATGTGAACGGAGAAATTCCTTTATGGAATTCAAGCAACTTTGACGTTCCTGCGGACAGAGCATTATTTGATACTTATGATAATCTCAAGGATCAGTATGCAGGAAAGATACCTGTTTTTAAATTAGGCATGCTTTCATTTGAAGGAAACGGCAACTTTGGGGCGCCGGTAGGAGCAAACTACAAAATAACTGTATCCGTAGAGGGAAATACAGTTACAGACTATACACTTACAAGCAACAATCCTGAGGTATGTGAAGTTATAGCAGGCGGAGAAACAAGAATTATTACACATAAAGCCGGAGAATGTGTACTCACATTAACTTACAGCGGCAAGACATTTACTTACGAAGTTAAGGTTTTCTAAAATAATACAATTTTTCAGATACCTATATTCGTATGGCGATATAAATACACAAAAACGTAGTTAGACGCTCGGTAAAACCGGGCGTTTTTCTTTTATAAATATAAGTATTACTTGACTATTTATGCTACGAATCGTATAATTGTATACAAGTATTCCGAACACCGGCGGGGATATGATACATACAAAATTACTTACGTGCATACTTGTTAAGTGGACGTATTCGTAAATACAAGGAGGACTCAAAAATGGGAAAGACATTAACTTATAAGATTCTTGAAAATCATCTCATTGCAGGTGAAATGATTCCTGGCAGCGAAATTACAATAAAGATTGACCAGACGCTTACACAGGATTCAACAGGTACAATGGTGTATCTCCAGCTCGAAGCGATGGATGCAGAGAAGATAAAGACTGAGCTTTCAGTTGCATACATCGACCACAATACTCTTCAGACAGGTTTTGAAAATGCTGACGACCATGCTTTTATCAAGAGCGTAGCACAGAGACACGGCGTAGTTTTCAGCAAGCCAGGTAACGGCATCTGCCACCAGCTTCACCTCGAAAACTACGGAATTCCAGGAAAGACTCTTCTCGGTTCAGACAGCCATACTCCAACTGGTGGTGGTCTCGGCATGATTGCTATCGGAGCAGGCGGACTCGACGTTGCAGTAGCAATGGCAAAGGGTACATACAGCCTCAACGTACCGAAGGTAATCGGTGTAAAACTCACAGGAAAGCTTCCTATGTGGTCATCAGCTAAGGACGTTATCCTTCACGTGCTCAAGGAACTCACAGTTAAGGGCGGAGTCGGTAACGTTGTTGAATATTTCGGAGAAGGTGTAAAGACACTTTCAGTTACTGACAGAGCAACAATCACAAACATGGGTGCTGAACTCGGCGCAACTACATCAGTATTCCCAAGTGACGAGAACACAAAGGAATACCTCACACTTCAGGGAAGATGTGGCGACTACTTACCACTCGCAGCTGATGAAGACGCAGTATATGACAAGATTCTCGAAGTAGACCTCAGCGCAATTGCACCGCTCGCAGCAATGCCGCACAGTCCTGACAACGTGGCAGCCGTAAGTGAAATCGGTGAAATCAAGGTTGACCAGGTAGCAATCGGTTCATGTACAAACTCATCATATACAGACCTCATGAAGGTAGCAGCAATCCTCAAGGGTAAGAAGGTGCATCCTGACGTATCACTCGTAATCAGTCCGGGATCAAGCCGTATCCTCGCAAAGATGGCAGAAAACGGAGCCCTCGCAGACCTTATTATGGCAGGTGCCAGAGTAATTGAATGTGCATGCGGACCTTGTATCGGAATGGGACAGTCACCTAAATCAGGCGCAGTATCACTCCGTACATTCAACAGAAACTTCAAGGGCCGTTCAGGAACAAACGATGCAGAAGTTTACCTCGTAAGCCCTGAAACTGCTGCAATTTCAGCAATTACAGGCGTACTCACAGACGGACGCAAGACTGATGTCGTAATCCCTGAAATTGAACTCGTTGAAATGCAGCCGCTCGACAGCTACACAGTATCACCGTGCGGTCACTGCAAGGCAAACACAGAAGTTGAAATGGGACCGAATATCAAGCCTTTCCCAAGAAATACAGAACTTCCTGAAACAGTAAGCGTAGAAATAACTCTCAAGGCAGGCGATAATATTACAACAGACGATATCATGCCTTCAGATTCAAGACTTCTCCCTTACCGTTCAAACGTACCTCATCTTTCAAATTACTGCTTCGAAAAGATTGATGCAGAGTTTGCAAAGAGATGTCAGGCAGTACCAGCATGTGCAATCGCAGGCGGAGATAACTATGGTCAGGGATCAAGCCGTGAACACGCAGCACTCGCTCCTCTTCACCTCGGCGTGAAGTTCGTAGTGGCAAAATCATTTGCACGTATCCACAGATCAAACCTCATCAACAGCGGTATTCTTCCGCTCGTATTTGCTGACGCAAGCGATTATGATGACATTACTCTCGGAGATACTCTCGTAATCGAAAATGCACCTTCACAGGTCAAGGCAAACGAAATTATCGTGAAAAACGTAAACACAGGCAAGGAATACAAGACACTTCCGAATCTTTCAGATCTCGAAACTGAAATGATTCTTGCAGGCGGAAAGATTAATTACCTCAAGAAAGCATAATGCAAGTCTTGGCACGGAGGAAACATATGAACAATAATTTAATTCAGAACGAAGAATTCTTAAAAATATTTGAAGCACTTGTAAAAGAGCAGGCAGAACGCGCTGAAAAGATCAAGGAAAGCGCAAGTTTTGTAGATTACAATTCACTCGACAAGATTATAATCGGAACACTCCCGGGTGATGGAATCGGACCTGTTATCATGGACAAGGTTCTTGAAGTTCTTAATGTTCTTCTTAAAGATGAACTCGCTTCAGGCAGGATTGAAATAAGAAGTATTGAAGGACTTACACTTGAAAACAGAGTCGCTACAGGTGAAACGGTTCCTGCAGATACACTCACAGCAATCAAGGAATGTCATCTTCTCTTAAAGGGACCTACAACAACACCTGACAAAAACAGCGGACTTCCTAATCTTGAATCAGCAAACGTAAAGCTCAGAAAGGAGCTCGACCTTTTTGCAAACGTGCGCCCTGTATCGATTCCTGAAAAGGGCATTGACTGGACTTTTTACAGAGAAAATACTGAAGGTGAATACTCACTCGGCAGCAAAGGAATCGTTATTTCTGACGACCTTTCAATCGATTTCAAAGTTACGACAACAGCCGGTACGGAAAGAATCGCAAGAGCTGCATTTGAATTTGCAAAAGCAAACGGCAAGAAGAGAGTATCAATCGTAACCAAGGCCAACATCATGAAAAAGACTGACGGTAAATTCCTTGACCTCGCATATAACGTAGCGAAGGATTATCCTGAAATCAGAACTGATGACTGGTATGTTGACATCATGGCAGCAAATCTCGTAAACGAAGATATTAGATCTGACTTCCAGGTTTTCGTACTTCCTAATCTCTATGGCGATATCATCACTGATGAAGCAGCTCAGATTCAGGGAGGAGTAGGAACAGCCGGAAGTGCTAATATCGGAAGCAGATACGCACTCTTTGAAGCGATTCATGGAAGTGCTCCGAGAATGGTAGCCGAAGGAATTGCAGACAGAGCAAATCCTGCAAGTATCATGAAGGCGGCAGTTATGATGCTCCGCCATATCGGAATGACAGACAAAGCAGACAGACTCGATGTAGCACTGGACAAGGCATCGGATGCTCTCAATATGAGCGGTACTGCTGAAGGTAATACAGCGGCAGAATTTACAGCAGTTGTCCTTGAAAATTTATAGGAGGTGAAAAAATGTCTCTTTACAAATTTCCACCAGAACAGAGCGGAAACAATCTGCCTCTGTCAACAAGCCTTTTTTCTCAGCTTCAGACAGACATTCTTACAGGTGAGATAAAGCCGGGTGAAAAGCTTACAGAACAGAAAATCTGTGAGAAATACAATGTAAGCCGTACTCCTGTAAGAGAAGCACTTCGCCAGCTCGAAATGGATGGACTCGTTGAGAGTATCCCGAACCGCGGAACTTTCGTAATCGGATTTACACCTCAGGACATCGATGATATGTATGAGCTCCGTAAGATTTATGAAGTTCAGGCCGTTCGCTGGGCGATTGAAAGAGCTTCAAAGGAAGAACTCGATCAGCTCGAAGAAACATTTGAATTCATGGAATTCTATACAATGAAGCATGACCGCGAAAAGATGCTCAATATAAACACATACTTCCATCAGCTTATATATTCAGCATCAAAAAACAGAATGCTTCACCACATGCTTGCATCATATCAGGTATATCTTCGCCATATAAGAAAGGTGACACAACCGAATACAGACGAATATCTTGCAACAGTTCTAGAAGAACACAGAGCGATATTCGAGGCATTCAGAAACCGCGATGTTGAGGCTGGTGCGAGGGCTATGGAAATCCATATGGACAATTCACGTGCCCGCCAGAAACCTATGGTATAAAAAACAAGAGCCAGACTTTAAGTCTGGCTCAATTTTAATTTTTGGACAATTATGAGTGGAGTCCGTTCATAATCAGATTATAAACTTCTTCCGATGTGTATTTTCTGAGATAACCCTTGTCAGTTCCATTATACAGAAGCGCAACCTCTTCGCAGGAAGGATCAATGCTTGAAAGCATAATGAATGAAGTAATTGTTGTTGAAATATGATGAACCGCCATAGGAACATCGAGGTCCTTTCTTACTTCTCCTGATTCCATACCTGACTTTATGATGTTTGATAGATTAGAGTATTCAAGGCGGACAATATCGCTTATTGCTTCTACAAGTTCTTTGGAAAAGCCGATATCTTTATCGAAGATATACTGCTTGAACTCAGGAAGGTGAGGACCATATCTCATGAGGAAATCGAACTCGAAGTCGATAAGTGCAATCAGTTTTTCTCTGAATGTTGCAAGCTTTTCAGTTTTTTCTCTGATTTCTACGAATTCTTTTTTTACGTAGCTTATGACAAGTTCCATAAGAATATCATCTTTGCTTTTGAAGTATTCGTAGATTGTGCCTTTACCGATTCCAGCATTTTCTGCAATATCTATTACCTTTACTTTTGCATAGCCTTTTTTCATGAAGAGGGTAAACGCTGCATCAAGAATTATGTTGCGTTTATTTTCCTTCTTAGTCATTACTGTGCATCCTCCATTGCCCACTGTTCTTCAAGAAGCTTGATGCGGGCCATTTTTTCTTCTCTTGCGTTTCTCTTCTTGTTCTTTCTGTCATCGATGATTGAGTAGATAACAGGGATGAGGAAGAGTGTTATAAGTGTGGAAGCCATGAGACCACCGATCATTGCGATAGCCATTGGTGCGAGCATTTCTCCACCGTCTCCGCGTCCGAATGCCATAGGGAGCATACCAACTACTGTAGTAACACAGCTCATGAGGATAGGACGGAGTCTCAGCTTGCCGGCCTGGACGAGTGCGTCGTAAACACCCATTTCTTCTTCGTTCTGCTTGATGAATTCTACGAGGAGAATTGAGTTGTTTACTACTGTACCTACGAGCATGATAAGTCCGAGGAACGATGTGAGTGAGAGTGCCTTACCTGTGATGAAGAGGGCAAGGAACGCACCTGACATAGCAAACGGAACGGCCATCATTACGATAAATGCGAGGAGCATTGATTCGAACTGAGCTGCAAGGAGAAGGAATACGAGTGCGATGGCAATCATGAGAGCCTTGAAGAGTTCTCCGAATGATTCCATCATTGTTTCGTATGAACCGCTGTTTTCAACGTAGTATCCTTCAGGGAAGAGATAGTCATCTACCAATGAAATAACTTCCTGAGCCTGGCCTGTGCTTCCTGCTACATATACGTTGAGAGTGATATAGTTTGTCTGGTTGTCTCTCTGAATGTAGCTTGGTGCATTACTGTATTCGAATGTAGCAATCTGACCTACAGGAACCTGAGTTCCGATAGGGCTTGATACCATAATCTGCTTCATGCTTTCAACAGATGCCGAAGCACTGTCGCCGAGTGAAAGCTTCACAGCGATTTCTTCACCGTCAACAGTGAGATTAGTTGATGATGTGCCGCTGATTGCTGTTGAAAGGCTGTTTGCAAGCTGATAAGCAGTGATGCCGTAATACGATGCAGCTGTTCTGTCAATCTTTACGAGAACCTGAGGGCTTCCTTCCGATACGTCGAGTGAAGCGTGTTCTACGATATCAAGTGTTTCGATTCTGTCGATAAGGTCGTAACCGATACCTTCAAGAGTTTCACGATCCTGACCCTTGATAAGGAAGCTTACGTCAACAGTACCGAACATGCTTCCGATTGATGATGATTCTGAAACTGAAACGTCAGCTGTTGTGATTCTGTCAAACTTTTCCTGAAGTTCATCTGCGATTTCAGCAGTACTTCTGCGACGGTCTTCCTTTGAAACGAGGGAAACTGTAGCTGTCGAGCTTTCTGAGAATGAAAGTGCACTGAGAGAATCCGTAGTTACTGAAATGTGTGAGAGTTCAGGAAGTGCGAGAACTTCTGCTTCAATTTCTCTCATTACCTTGTCTTTATCTTCGAGCTTAGTTCCGTAAGGGAATGTAGCTGAGATGCTGATACTTCCTTCGTCTGTAGCAGGGAGAAGTTCAAATCCTACTGTGAGCACGAGTGTAGCAGAAAGTACGAAGATTAGGATACATGCTACGATGAATTTCTTTCTTCTTCCGAGAACCTTCTTTACTGCAACTTCATATTTTTCAGTAAGCTCAATGATGAATTCACCGAACTTAGGAAGGAATTTGTATTTATATCGCTTTTCACCGATTCTCAAGTATTCAGTTGAAACTGTTCCCTGGAGAATCTTTGAACAGAGCATAGGTACAACTGTGAGGGCTACGATGAGTGATGCAGCGAGTGCGATTACGATTGTCCAGCAGAAGTCTGCGAACATCATTGAAGCCCAGCCCTTACTTACAGCGATAGGCACGAATACAATCATTGTTGTCGCTGTTGAAGCAATGATTGCGAGGAATACTTCCTTTGCACCGACTTCGGCAGCAGTATGTGCATCATAGTTATTACGATGTCTGAAAATGTTTTCAAGTACAACGATAGAGTTGTCAACGAGCATACCTACTACGATAGTGAGCGAGCAGAGAGTTACGATGTTGAGCGTAATTCCGAGTGCGTTCATTACTGCGATTGCAGCGAGGATTGAAGTAGGGAGTGATACTGCGATTACGAGTGTACTTCTTACGTTTCTTAAGAAGAGGAATACTACGAGTACCGCAAGAATACCACCCATTACAGCTGATTCACCAACCGACATGATTGATGACTTGATGTAGTCAGCAGAGTCTGAGCCAATGATGAAGTTGAGCTCAGGATTATCAGCTTCGAGCTGTTTTATAACCTTGTTTACAGCGTCAGATACGTCTACTGTGTTTGCGTCTGACTGCTTTGAAATCATAACACCGATGGCAGTTTCACCGTCGATACGTGCCACACTCGATGGGTCTCCGTAGTGCTGTGTAACTGTAGCGATGTCACCGAGTCTTACCATACTGTAATCACCGAGAGTTACAGGAAGGTTTCTGATATCGTCAACGCTTTCGAACTGACCGATAGTTCTAACGATAATTTCCGAGCTTCCTCTGTTGATGTTTCCGGCAGGAAGGTTGATGTTTTCTGCCATGAGAATCTGTGAGATTGTAGCAAGGTCAATACCGTAAGCTGAAGCCTCAGCCTGATTGAATTCGATGAGAACTTCTTCTGAAATACCGCCGCTTACATCTACTGATGCAACGCCTGATGCTCTTTCAAGATATGGTACGACGCTGTTTTCAATTCTGTTGTTGAGTTCAGCAAGGCTCATTGTGTCTGATGTGATGTAAAGCTGAACAACAGGGAGACTGTTCATGTCGAGCTTCATTACCATTGGTTCTGAAGCTGTTTCAGGAAGATAGTCTGAAATGAGAGCAATCTTTTCACGCATGTCGAGTGAAGCGAAATCCATGTCTGTGTCCATTGTGAACTGAACTGCTACGATCGACATGCCTTCCATACTGTAGGATATCAGGGCCTCCAGTCCCTCGACGGAAGCAAGTGCGGCTTCAACAGGTTTGGTAACCATGTTTTCAACTTCTTCTGGTGAAGAGTTGCTGTATGTAGTCATAACCATTGCAACCGGGAGCTCTATGCTTGGCATAAGGTCCATAGGAATGCTCGTAAGTGAGAAAACACCAAGGACTATTACCATAACAAGAAGCATCGCTGTCGCAACAGGTCTTCTTATTGATAAAGATGCTAAATTCATATGTTAACCCCTTTTGTTATTCGATTACTTCTACGGCAATTCCTTCTTCAACGAAAGTCTGGCCTTCGATAACGATGATGTCGCCCTTTTCAACACCTGAAACGATTTCTACGAATTCGCCGTTGTCGATACCTGTTTCAACTTCTGTGAATGTAGGAATGTTTTCTGCATCGAGAGTAACGACTACGTTCTTGTCCTGCTTTGTGATTACAGCGCCTGAAGGGAGAATAATTGCTTCTGCTACTTCTTCTGTTGTGAGGTCTACTTCAGCAAACATACCTGATGCGAGATCGCCGCTTTCGTTATCAAGAACGATTGTGATAGGGTATGTAAGAGTGCCGAGAGCAGGAGCAGGTGAGAGTTCTGTAATAGTACCCTTGTAGATATTGTCGCCGAGAGCAGTAACGTGTACGTCTACTTCATCACCGATTTCAAGATTTCCAACGAGGTATTCTGATACTGTACCTGAAATCTTCAGCTCGCTTGTGTTTGCAACTGAGCCGGCCATTCCGCCACCAGCCATGTTTCCTACTGAAACGCTGAGTGAAGTGATGTAACCGTCGATAGGTGATGTTACATTGTAGTAGCTGTAGAGTTCAGCAACCTGGTTGAATGTTTCTCTTGAAGCGATGTAGTTTACTTCGATACCGTCGAAGTCAGCCTTGCTGATTGCACCTTCTGCGTAGAGAATCTTCATATTGTTGTATGAACTTGCAGCGAGGTCATAAGCAGCCTTTGCCTGATTGTACTGAGTAGCAACCTGGCTCTTGTCGATTTCGAAGAGAAGTGTTCCCTTAGTTACATAATCGCCGACCTTAACATGTACGGCAGTAACCTGGCCCTGAGCCATAGGAACGATAGCAGCTTCTTCAGCAGCAGCAATACGTCCTGAGAGAGGAGCAGTCGCTGAAATATCGCCGTATTCAGCAACAGTAGTCTTTACACTGATCTTCTTCTGTTCCTGAACTGCAGGATTTGCGATACCGCCGATAAAGCCTGCGAGTCTTATAAGTGTTACGATTACGAGGAAGAGAACGATTACTGTTACGGCTTTGTGATTCTTTGCGTAAGTAAGGATTCCTTCCTTTTTACTAGTCTTTTCCGGAGTTACTGCTGTTTCCGGAGTTACGTTTGTGTCTTTCTCTTTGTCCAAAATATTATCCTCCTTTAAATTTCCGACCCATGGGTCAACAATAGTATGATATCCCAATATATGCATGAAGTCAACAAAAACCGACCGGCCGGTCGGGTGAATTTTTTGTGAAGTTTTCTGCATGAAAAAAGGCCTCTGTTTTATAGTGAAAAGAGGAGTTTTATATGGTATTATTTATGGTATATATAATAGGAAGAATTACTATTTCGGAGTTTTTATATGAGCGAAAAGAATAATACAAAAAAGAATAAAGATTTCAGCAGCAAAGAGATTACCGAAATCCTTGATATACTTGAAGAGATGTTTCCTGAAGCAGAGTGCGAACTAAACCATAGTAACACGTTTGAACTTCTTGTTGCAGTCGTGCTTTCAGCGCAGACAACAGACAAGAGCGTGAACAAGGTGACACCTGCACTTTTTGAGAAATATCCGGACGCAGCAGCACTTGCCGAAGCAAACCCTATCGAAGTCGGTGAGATGATTCGCACAATCGGTATGTACAAGACAAAGTCGAAGAATATTGTCAATCTGGCAAAAGAGCTTTGCGGGAAGCATGACGGCAAGGTGCCTGATAATTACGATGATCTTGTAGCGCTCCCGGGCGTAGGAAGAAAGACTGCAAATGTCGTCTTATCGGTCGGCTTCGGTCAGCAGAGAATCGCAGTTGACACGCATGTGTTCAGAGTGACAAACCGTATAGGACTATGCGACGAGAAAGATGTGCTCAAAACTGAGCTTGCACTCATGGAAGTCCTGCCGGAAGAACGCTGGTCGCGTGCACATCACAGCCTCATCTTTCTCGGCCGTTACTGCTGTGATGCAAGGAAGCCGAAGTGTGACGAATGCATGATTTCTGAGTATTGCAGATATGTGAGAGAGAATAAATAAAGCAAGTAATAATAAACGAAAAACGGAGATGCAGTCTGCATCTCCGTTGATTTTTTGTATAATTATTTATTTGCGCCGCAGCACTTCTTGTACTTTTTGCCTGATCCGCAAGGGCATGGGTCGTTTCTTCCAGGTTCCTTTTCCTTAACTACTGTTCTTGACTTTCTCCACTTGTCAGCGATTGCCTTTCTTTCGTCGAGAGTAAGGATACCGTCCCATGATTCGAGACCGAAGAGATAATCAGCTTCAGCGTTAATCATGTTGTAGAAAAGGTCTTCCCACTTGATGTCGAGTACGATGTCTGATTCTTCTGTAACTGCTTCAAGATCAAATGGAGCTTCGATGCTTCCCTGGATACCGTCGAGGAATCCCATGAAAATCTTGTGGTCAGCTTCGTATTTTGCTGCGAGTTCTGTAAAAGTTCCTTCTACGTGAGGATTCTTTTCAGTAAGGATACCGTCGTAGATTCTCTGTTCTGTTGTGCTGTATAATTCCCAGAATTCTTCAAATGTTGCATCTGTCTGGCTGTCGATAAGATCAGTCCACTGCTTGTAAAGTGACATTTTGTTTCCTCCGTTTAAAAACTGTTCTTTAATGATTATATTTTAAAAATTCTTTTCGGGCAAGTACCCGAATCAATTATTTTACGAGCTTTGCGATTTCCATGATATCGCCGACTACTGCGCTTCCTGTAGGGAGCGGACCTGCGCCTCTGCCGTAGAACATGAGCTCGCCTGCTGCGTTTCCAGTTACGTAGATGGCATTGAACTCATTGCTTACGCCTGCGAGAGGGTGAGTATTCGGAAGTCTCTTAGGTGCTACGCTGTAAGTGAGGTTTCCGTCTTCGAGCTTGGCATGTGCGATGAGCTTGATTTTTTCTCCTGCAGCCTTTGCTTCTTCGATGTCTGCTGCCGTAATCTGGCTGATTCCCTTTGTAGGAATATCTTCCGGAGCAACGAACTTGTCAAATGCGAGAGCCATGAGGATGCAGAGCTTGTTTGCTACATCGTGACCTTCTACGTCTGCAGTAGGGTCTGCTTCAGCGAATCCGAGTTCCTGAGCTTCCTTGAGAACATCTTCGTATGGGAGACCAAGGTCAGTCATCTTAGTTAAGATGTAGTTTGTAGTGCCGTTTACGATTCCCATGATTTCTGTGATTTCGTTGCCCTTAAGCACTGTTGTGATGGCATTGAGTACAGGGATTGCTCCGCCTACTGATGCTTCAAAACGGAACTCAACATTGTTTTCCTTTGCTGTCTTCATGAGCTCGTCGTATCTTGCGGCAACTGCAGCCTTGTTTGCAGTTACAACATGCTTGCCGGCTTTCATTGCGCTGAGCATGAAAGTAGCAGCCGGTTCAACTCCGCCGAGCACTTCGACAACGATATCGATTTCAGGATCGTTTATAATTTCATCAGGATCGTCCGTAATCATTTCCGGACAGATTCCTTCTCTTTTTTTATTCTTATCTCTTGCGAGAATTTTAGTTACATTTACCTTTGCGCCTACCGCTTTTTCAATCTTTTCAGCGTTCATTCCGAGAATCTGATAAGCGCCGCCGCCTACGTTTCCGATTCCAAGAAGTCCTACATTTACTGCCTTCATACTGGTCCTCCTGATAAACAAAATATTATCCGTTAATTATACATTAGTTTTAATACTTTTGCAACGGAGAGTTGTATGGTATAATATTTGGCGGATAAATAACCGATAATTACTACAATCCGGAAGGAGATTCAATATGGCAATTCATGTAGTATTCGTGGAACCTGAAATTCCACCTAACACTGGAAATATCGCAAGAACATGTGCAGCGACAGACAGCGTACTTCATCTTGTAAAGCCACTCGGTTTTTCAATCGATGATAAGGCTCTTAAACGTGCAGGCCTTGATTACTGGCCGTTTGTAAAGCTTGAGGTTCATGAAAGTCTTGATGATTTCATGGCAAAATACGGCCCTGAGGGTGAGAACCGCACTATGTATCTTGCTACTACAAAGGGAAAGCATCGTTATACGGATGTGCAGTACAAAGACGGCGATATGCTTCTCTTCGGCAAGGAAACTGCGGGTCTTCCGCGTGACTTCATTGCAAAGCACGAAGAAAACGCAATAAGAATTCCTATGAGCGAAGATACGAGACTACGTTCATTCAATCTTGCAAATTCTGCAAATATTATTCTCTTCGAGGCTCTCCGTCAGCTTGATTTCCCGGGACTCGAATAAGCAGAACGCTTTGAACACAAAGTATAAAAAATATACAATATTTTTAGCCTTAAATAATTCAAAAAATAGGGCATGCCAGATAATAATGTGGTATAATAAATCTGTATGAGCTTTTATACCGTATATGCGGTAAAGAAATAGTTTTTAATTTAAAGTCAATCGTAATTGTACAAAACTCAGGAGGAAAATTAAAATGACTATTAAAATTGGTATTAGTGGATTCGGACGTATCAGCAGAGTTGTAATCCGTACGGCTATGGATCATCCGGAAATCGAAATCGCAGGTATTAACGTACGTAATGCGGACAAGGATTACATGGTTTACATGCTTAAGTATGACTCAACATTCGGAAGATTCCCTAAACCACTTGATACATATGAAGATGGTCTCGTAATCGATGGAAAGAAGGTTCCTGTTTTCAGTGAAAGCGAAGCAATCAATATTCCATGGGCTTCATGCGGTGCAGAATACATCGTTGAAGGTACAGGCGCATACGTAACAACTGAAAAGGCTATGGATCACATCAAGGCCGGTGCAAAGAAGGTTGTTATCACAGCTCCTGCAAAGGACAAGGAAACTCCTACGTTTGTAATGGGTGTAAACCACAAGGATTACAAGCCTGAATACCAGGTAGTTTCAAACGCTTCATGTACAACAAACTGTCTTGCTCCACTCGTAAAGGTTCTTGAAGATAACTGGGGAATCGAACACGGTCTCATGTCAACTATCCACGCAGCAACTGCAAAGCAGAAGGTTGTTGACGCTCGTTCAATGAAGGACTGGAGAACAGGAAGAAGTTCATTCGGAAACATCATTCCTTCAACAACAGGCGCAGCCAAGGCTGTAGCACTCGTAATTCCTTCAATGGCGGGAAAGATGACTGGTATTTCATACAGAGTTCCTGTAGCTGACGTATCACTCGTAGACTTAAACGTTCTCCTCAAGAAGGAAACTACATACGAAGAAATCTGTGCAAAGATGAAGGAAGCATCAGAAACATATATGAAGGGTATCCTCGAATATGTAGATGACGAAGTAGTATCAAGCGACTTTATCGGCGATCCTTGCACATCAATCTTCGACGCAAGAGAAGGCATCACAGTAAATAACAAACTCTTCAAGCTCGTTGCTTTCTATGACAATGAATACGGTTACTCAAGCAAGGTTCTCGAACTTATCGAGCACATGTACAGTGTAGACGTAAAATAGCTGAGATTTGATAATTAAGCGTTCGGGTGCCCTGAAAAGCGCCCGGATGCACTTTAGCTTTTTGAGGTATTTGGAAAAGAGAAGTTTTTAAGGGGACTTGCTGAGATTTGTTTATATATTATGTTTGTTTGGAGGTTTTAGGTTATGGTAAAAGTAGGTATTAACGGATTCGGTAGAATCGGAAGAAATGCGTTTAAAATAGCGCTCGAGAAAGATGTTGATTTTGAAATCGTGGCTGTAAACGATCTTACAGATCCTAACACTCTCGCACATCTTCTCAAGTATGACAGCTGTTTCGGAAAGTTCAACGGTAAGGTTGAGGCTCTTGAAAACGCAATCGTAGTTAATGGTAAGCTCGTTAAGGTTTTTGCTGAAAGCGACCCTGAAAACATCCCTTGGGGTGAACTCGGTGTTGATGTTGTAATCGAATCAACAGGTCGTTTCACAAAGAGAGAAGGCGCAGAAAAGCACATCAAGGCAGGTGCGAAGAAGGTTATAATTTCGGCACCGGCAAAGGATGAAGATGTTACAATCGTTCTTGGTGTAAATGAAGAGGTTTATGATCCTGCAAACCACCACATCATTTCAAATGCTTCATGTACAACAAACTGTCTTGCACCTGTAGCAAAGGTTATCGACAGAGAATTCGGTATTATCCAGGGACTTATGACAACTGTTCATTCATATACAAATGACCAGCGTATTCTCGATATGCCGCACAGTGATTTAAGAAGATCAAGAGCTGCCAGCGTTTCAATGATTCCGACTACTACAGGAGCAGCAAAGGCTGTAGAACTCGTTCTTCCGCAGCTTAAGGGCAAGATGAACGGTATGGCTCTTCGTGTACCTACACCTGCCGTATCGGTTGTTGACGTTGTATTCGGTCTCGAAAAGACTACAACAAAAGAAGAAATCAATGCTGTACTCAAAGGGGCTGCAGCAACATATATGAAGGGTATTCTCGGTTACTGCGATGAATCACTCGTATCAATCGATTTCAAGGGAGATCCGCACTCGTCAATTATTGACAGCCGCGCGACACTTGTACTTCAGGGAGATATGGTTAAAATAATCGCATGGTACGATAATGAATGGGGATATTCAAACAGACTCATTGATCTGACTGACTTTGTAATCAAGAAAGGAATCTAACAGTAATGAAAAAGACAGTAAGAGATATTGACGTAAAGGGAAAGCGCGTCATCGTAAGATGTGACTTCAATGTTCCTCTCAAGGATGGCGTAATTACAGACGATATCCGAATCACATCAGCTCTTCCGACAATCAATTACCTTATTGAAAACGGTGCGAAGGTAATCCTTATGTCACACCTCGGAAGACCTGAAGGCGAAGCAAACATGAAGTATACACTTCTTCCTGTTGCCAAGAGACTGACTGAGCTTCTCGGCAAGGAAGTTAAGTTTATAAGCGCTCCTGAAGTAGTTTCGGACGAAGTGAAAGCAGCAGCACTTGCACTTGAAGAAGGCGATGTAATGCTTCTTGAAAATGTTCGTTTCAGAAAGGAAGAAACTAAGAACAAGCCTGAATTTACAAAGGAACTTGCAGACCTTGCTGAAGTTTTTGTAAATGATGCTTTCGGTACTGCTCACAGAGCTCACTGCTCAACAACAGGCGTTGCTGATTATCTTCCTGCGGTTTCAGGTTTCCTTATTGAAAAGGAACTTCAGTTCCTTGGAAATGCAGTGGAAAACCCAGAAAGACCTTTTGCTGCAATCATGGGTGGAGCAAAAGTTGCGGATAAGATTCCTGTAATCGAAAACTTACTCGGAAAGGTTGATATCCTTATTATCGGCGGCGGAATGGCATATACATTCCTTAAGTCAAAGGGATATGAAATCGGAAAGTCAATTCTCGATGCTGACAGCATAGAGCTCACAGGAGAATTCATCAGGAAGGCAGAGGAAAAGGGCGTTAAGCTCATGCTTCCTGTTGACGTAGTCTGCGCAAGCGATTTTGCAAACGATGCTCTCGTAGGAGTATTCCCTGCAGACGGAATTCCGGAAGACCTCGAAGGACTTGATATCGGACCTGAAACTGTAAAGGCTTACGGCGAAGTTTTAAAGACTGCAAAGACAATCATCTGGAACGGACCTATGGGAGTTTTTGAAATGGAAAACTACCAGGGCGGTACAAGAGGAGTTGCAGAAGTGCTTGCAGAAAGTGATGCCGTTACAGTAATCGGTGGTGGAGATTCAGCGGCTGCATGCAGCCAGTTCGGACTTGCTGACAAAATGACTCACATCTCAACAGGCGGAGGCGCATCACTCGAATACCTCGAAGGAAAGGTGCTTCCTGGAATCGCGTGTCTGGAGGATAAATAAATGAGACAGCCTTTTATTGCAGGCAACTGGAAAATGTTCAAGACGATTGCTGAAGCAAAAGAATTTGCCGAAGCATTCAAGAATTTTGAAATTACAAGCGGCGCGCGTGTAGCTTTCTGCGCGCCTTACATACAGCTCGAAACGCTCGTAAAGGCGTTTTCAGGCAGCGAAATCGGCATCGGTGCACAGAATATGCACTTTGAAAATGAAGGCGCCTATACCGGAGAAATATCAGCCGGAATGCTTAAGGAAATAGGTGTTGACTACTGCATTATCGGCCATTCCGAAAGAAGACAGTACTTTGCGGAAACAGACGAAACAGTAAACAAAAAGCTTAAAAAAGCGTTCGAAGCAGGAATCGGTCCTATCATGTGCGTAGGCGAAAATCTTGATGAACGTGAAGCAGGCAATGCTTTTGATGTTGTAAAGGTACAGCTTGAAGGCGGACTTGCGGGAATTCCTGAAAGCGATGTTGAAAAGCTTGTAATCGCATATGAACCTGTATGGGCAATAGGAACAGGAAAAACTGCGACTGCTGCCCAGGCAAACGAAATGTGCGCTTTTATAAGATCGGAAGTTGCAAGACTCTACAGCAGGGAAACAGCTGAAAAAGTGATAATTCAGTATGGCGGAAGTGTCAAGCCGGGAAATGCTGCAGAGCTTATGGCAATGGAAGATATAGACGGAGCACTCGTCGGAGGAGCAAGTCTCGTTCCGGCAGATTTCATAAAAATTGTAAACTTTAAGGAGGAAGAAAAATAATGAGTATTGCTGACGTATGGGCTCGCGAAGTCCTTGATTCAAGAGGAAATCCTACAGTTGAAGTTGAAATTTTAACTGAAGAAGGCGGAGAAGGCAGAGCCATCGTTCCATCAGGTGCATCAACAGGTGTTCACGAAGCAGTAGAACTTCGTGACGGTGACAAGTCAAGATACCTCGGTAAGGGTACTCTCACAGCAGTTGAAAACGTAAACGAAATCATCGTTGAAGAAATCCTCGGTTGCGATCCGTTTGATCAGCCTGGTCTCGACCAGATGCTTATCGATCTTGACGGAACTCCAAACAAGGGTAAGCTCGGCGCAAACGCTATTCTCGGTGTTTCACTTGCAAATGCAAGAGCAGCTGCTGATGAAATCGGTCTTCCACTTTTCCAGTATATCGGCGGAGTTAACGCAAAGGTTCTCCCTACACCAATGATGAATATCTTAAATGGTGGTTCACATGCTGATAACACAGTTGATATTCAGGAATTCATGATTATGCCTGTGGGCGCTACATCATTCCGTGAAGCTTTAAGAATGGGTGCTGAAGTATTCCATAACTTAAAGAGCGTTCTCAAGGCAAAGGGCATGAACACTGCTGTAGGTGATGAAGGCGGATTCGCTCCAAACCTTTCAACAAACGAAGAAGCAATCCAGGTTATCATCGAAGCTATCGAAAAGGCCGGCTACAAGCCTGGCGATGATATCAGAATCGCTCTCGACGTTGCTGCATCAGAATTCTATGATACAGAAAAGAAGGTTTACAACCTTACAGGCGAAGGTGTTACAAGAACTGCTGAAGAAATGATCGATTATTACGAAATGCTCGCTGACAAGTATCCTATCATTTCAATCGAAGACGGCCTTGCAGAAGACGACTGGGACGGTTGGAAGAAGCTTACTGACAGACTCGGAAAGAGACTTCAGCTCGTAGGAGACGACCTTTTCGTTACAAATACAAAGAGACTTGCTGAAGGTATTGAAAAGGGAGTTGGTAACTCAATCCTTATCAAAGTTAACCAGATCGGTACTCTAACAGAAACTCTCGATGCTATTGAAATGGCAAAGAAGGCAGGCTATACAGCAGTAGTATCACACAGATCAGGTGAAACAGAAGATACTACAATCGCTGATATCGTTGTAGGTGTAAACGCAGGTCAGATCAAGACAGGATCACTTTCAAGAACTGACAGAATTGCAAAATACAATCAGCTCTTAAGAATTGAAGAAATGCTCGGCACATCAGCTAAGTATGCCGGAATGGATGCATTTTACAACTTGAAGTAGGGCCTTTAAAAAACGTACAAAATGGCTCAAAAACCCTTGATTTTCACATGCTCGTGTGTTAAAATCTAGTGGTTAATCATGTAAGGAGGTAAAATGATGAGCACTTTTCTTATGGTAGTACTTGCAATCGCTAGTATCGTACTTATTGCAAGTGTACTTCTTCAGTCAGGAAACAGTGACGGACTTTCAGGTTCAATCGCTGGCGGAGCTGAACAGCTTTTCGGTAAGAAGAAGAGTAAGGGTTACGAAGCTATCCTTGAAAAAGTAACTGCAGTTGCAGCTGTACTTTTCATCCTTATTTCATTAGTTCTCGTAGCTATCGAATAATTTAGTTTCTAATTATTTTATTATTTTATAACATTTTGCTATGATTTGAGCAATTCCAAGAGGTATCTCCAGTAGATGCCTCTTAAGTGTTGTTTGTATCAGATGCAAGAGGGAGGTATTATTTAAAATGGTTTATGCGATTTTTGCTGTAGTTTGCGCAGTACTCGCTTTAGTAGTAGCATTCGCTCTCACTAAGTGGATCAACAGCGTAGACGAAGGAACAGACAGAATGAAGGAAATCGCCGGATACATCAGAGAAGGTGCAATGGCGTTCCTCGTAAGAGAATACAAGATTATGATTATCGTAATCGCAGTTCTCTTCTTACTCATCGGATTCGGCCTCAAGAGCTGGGTTACTGCAATCCTCTACGTAGTAGGTGCAGGACTTTCAGTACTCGCAGGTTACTTCGGAATGAACGTTGCTACAAAGGGTAACGTAAGAACAGCTAATGCTGCAAGAGAAGGCGGTATGGTAAAGGCTCTCCAGGTTGCATTCAGATCAGGTGCTGTAATGGGTCTTTGCGTAACAGGTCTCGGTCTCCTCGGCGTTGGTGTTATCTTCGTAGTTATGGGAGTTGACAGTGCATCAGTTATCACTGGATTCTCACTCGGAGCTTCATCAATGGCTCTCTTCGGACGTGTAGGCGGCGGTATCTATACTAAGGCTGCTGACGTAGGTGCTGACCTTGTTGGTAAGGTTGAAGCTGGTATCCCTGAAGACGACCCTAGAAACCCTGCTGTTATCGCTGATAACGTAGGTGACAACGTAGGTGACGTTGCTGGTATGGGTTCAGACCTTTTCGAATCATTCGTTGGTTCAATCATTTCAGCAATCACTCTCGCAGTTATCATGCCATCAATCACTCCACAGATCGGTGCTGCTTTTGAATTACCACCACTCGAAGGTTCAGTATTCCCACTTCTCCTTTCAGCTGTTGGTATCATCGCATCAATTATCGGTATCTTATTCGTAAGAACAAAGGAAGGCGGAAACCCTGCTGCTGCTCTTAACCTTGGTACATATGTAAGTGGTGCTATCGTTATCGTTGCATCATTCGTATTAAGCAAGATGCTCCTCGGAACAATGAACTGCGCTATCGCTATCATCGCAGGTCTTGTTGTAGGTATTGCAATCGGTAAGATTACAGAAATCTATACTTCAGGCGACTACAAGTCAGTACAGAAGATCGCTGAACAGTCACAGACTGGTGCTGGTACTACAATCATTTCAGGTCTCGGCGTTGGTATGATGTCAACACTCTGGCCTATCATCTTAATCGCTGTAGGTATCCTCGTTGCTAACGCATTCGCAGGTCTCTACGGTATCGCTCTTTCAGCAGTTGGTATGCTTTCAACAGCAGCTATGACAGTTGCAGTTGACGCTTACGGTCCAGTATCAGACAATGCTGGTGGTATCGCTGAAATGGCAGAACTTCCTGACGAAGTAAGAGAAATCACAGACACTCTCGACGCTGTAGGTAACACTACTGCTGCTGTAGGTAAGGGATTTGCTATCGGTTCAGCTGCTCTTACAGCTCTCGCTCTCTTCGCTTCATATTCACAGGTTGCTCAGCTCGAAGCTATCAGCTTACTTGACCCAATGGTAATCGTAGGTCTCTTTATCGGAGCTATGCTTCCATTCCTCTTCTCAGCTCTCACTATGACTTCAGTATCAAAGGCTGCAAACCAGATGATCGAAGAAGTTAGAAGACAGTTCAGAGAAGATCCAGGTCTCATGGCTGGAACTTCAAAGCCTGACTATGCAAGATGCGTAGATATTTCAACTCAGGCTTCACTTAAGGAAATGATCGTTCCTGGTCTCATCGCTATCGTTGCTCCTCTCGCTGTAGGTATCCTCTTCGGTACTGAAGCTCTCGGCGGAATGCTTGCTGGTTCACTCGCAGCAGGCGTACTCCTTGCTATCATGATGGCAAACGCTGGTGGTGCATGGGATAACGCTAAGAAGTACATCGAAGGTGGACACTATGGTGGTAAGGGTTCAGAAACTCACAGAGCTGCTGTAGTTGGTGACACTGTAGGTGACCCATTCAAGGATACATCAGGTCCTTCAATCAACATTCTTATCAAGCTCATGACTATCGTTGCAGTAGTATTTGCTCCACTCTTTGTATCAATCGGTGGAATTCTCTAAGACTTGTCAATTTTCCGTTATGCTTTGTTGGCTACGTTTCTTCGGTGCTCACATACGTCAAGTATGCTCCGCTCCTCAGAAACTTGCCGCCTCGCCTAACGAAAAATTTCCTACGTCTTACAAGTTAATACGAATTTCAAAGCGCTCCGAATTTCTCGGGGCGCTTTTCGCGTCCTTTGCTAAAAATCCTGCGCCTGATGCCCCGTTCCTTAGGAACTTGTTGCCTCGCCTAACAAAAAAATCCTGCGCCTTATGTGCAGGTTAATACGAATTTCAAAGCGCTTCGGCTTGTCCGGAGCGCTTTTTGTCCCTTTTTACTTTTGGACTGATTGGTTTCAACTCCGGCAGTTTCACTAAGCATTGATGGGAACAGGAAAATGTGATAAAGTGAACTGAACGATAAATAAGAATTTGATGAGGTGATATAAATGATTGATTACGGATTAAAAGATAAGGTGGCTATAATTACAGGAGCAAATAATCCATGGGGGATTGGGGCAACAACGGCTATTGCCTTTGCTCGTGAAGGTGCG
>SVCW01000001.1 GCA_015058155.1 Clostridiales bacterium
TTTGCAACTCGCATCTTGAGTTCTTTGCTGTAATTAATTCTGGACATCTGTACCCTCCAATCTACCTTTATTATATCATATTTCTGTAGACTCTACTTTTTGGGGTACAGTTCAGGCACACAAATTGCAATCATTTTTCAGCCCGAAAACACCGATAAAAATGCAAAAATTTGTATTTTCATCAAGTTCTGCAGTCTACACACAAAAAAATACTCGTTAATGCTTTGATTTTTAAGTAAAAAATGGATTTGATACAGTAGATATTAAGAAATTGAGGATAGCAAAAACGCAGGGGTGTCATGAGGCACTTCTGCTTTTATTTTGTGCTTTATTATTGATAATATTGGGTATAAAATATGTAAAGAGATTTATTGAAATTATAGGAGGAAATCCATTATGAATATACAGGTTTTAAGTGCGGTTCTGATACCGTTTTTAGGAACAGTGCTCGGTTCAGGGAGCGTGTTCTTTTTAAGAGGAGAAATGAAACAGAGCATACAGAGGGCGCTTCTCGGTTTTGCATCGGGAGTTATGGTTGCAGCTTCTGTATGGAGCCTTATAATTCCGGCAATGGATCAGTCGGAACACATGGGAAAACTCGCATTTCTTCCGGCTTTTATAGGCGTCTGGACAGGATTCCTGTTCCTGCTTGTACTCGATGAGTTCGTGCCACACCTTCACGTAAACAGTGACTGTCCTGAAGGGGTGAACTGCGGACTTGGTAAAAATACTATGATGGTTTTTGCAGTGGCGCTTCACAATCTTCCTGAAGGAATGGCGGTAGGTGTAGTTGCTGCAGGTTGGCTTTCAGGAAATGAAACTATTTCGTTTGCCGGAGCACTTGCCCTTTCAATAGGTATTGCAATCCAGAATCTTCCAGAAGGTGCGATTATTTCGCTACCGCTCAAGAGTAACGGAATGAACAGAGGTAAGGCTTTCGGAATCGGTGCACTTTCAGGATTTGTAGAGCCTGTCGGAGCTGTGATTACTATACTTCTTGCAAGCATTTTTGTTCCGGTACTTCCGTATCTTCTCGCTTTTTCAGCAGGAGCGATGCTTTATGTAGTAGTTGAAGAGCTGATCCCTCAGATGTCGGAAGGAAATCACTCGAATATCGGAACAGTTTTCTTTGCAGTAGGGTTTACTTTAATGATGGTGCTCGACGTAGCATTAGGATAGGCTTGTCTTTTTTGTCCGTGACTTTGTCAGGCAGCGATATTCGGTGCTCACATACTTCAAGTATGCTCCGCTCCTCATGTCTTGCCTTCCTCGTCACAGCCAGAAAATCCTGCGCCTATGCAGGTCACGTGTATGTATTAAAGGAGAGTTATATGTCGTTTATTAGTTTGTTTGATGTCATCGGGCCGAATATGGTGGGGCCTTCGAGTTCACACACAGCAGGTGCAAACAAGATTGCGTTTCTTGCGCAGAAAATGATTGCAGAACCTATTACGAAGGTGGAGTTCACTCTTTACGGCTCGTTTGCAAAGACGTACAGAGGTCACGGTACAGACCGTGCGCTTCTCGGCGGAATAATGGGCTTTTATACTGACGATTTGAGAATTCGTGATTCTTATGAGATTGCCGATGAAGCGGGGCTTGACTATTCATTTGTGATAAATGATATCGAAGAGGACGTCCACCCGAATACCGTTGATATTCTCATGGAAAATGAAAAAGGCCAGAGACTTTCGGTGAGAGGCGAGTCAATCGGCGGCGGTAAGGTCAGAATTTCAAGGATAAATGGAGTGGAAGTCGACTTTACGGGAGAATACAGTGCTGTAATTGTTACGCATTACGACAGAGTCGGCGTGGCTGCCCATATTACGAAGTCGCTCAGTGAGAGTGAAGTAAATATTGCTTTCATGCACCTTTTCAGAGAAAAGAAAGGCCACATCGCATATACAATCGTCGAATCTGACGGAAAACTTCCGGAAGGCATTGACGATAAGATAATGGAGAATGAAAACGTGAATGACGTTATGATAGTTCAGCTTTAGGAGGGAGGATACTATGGATTTCAATCATGCAAAAGATTTACTTGAACTCTGCAAAATACATAACCTTCCTATTTCTGAAGTAATGAAACGTCGCGAGTTAGAGCTTGCTGAAATAAGCGCAGACGAAGTAGAGTGTAAAATGAGGCGCGCGCTTGAAATAATGAAGGAATCAACTCACAAGGCAATTGAGAGTCCTTCAAAATCCATGGGCGGCCTTATCGGGGGCGAATCACAGAAACTCATGGCTCATTTCGGTGAAGGAAAAGGCATATGCGGGGCAAAACTTGAAAAGGGAATAGCATATGCGATGGCAGTTCTCGAAACAAACGCTTCAATGGGACTTATAGTTGCGGCTCCGACAGCAGGATCCGCAGGAGTAGTTCCGGGACTTCTTCTTTCACTTCAGGAAGCTTATGACTTCTCTGATGAAGATGTGCTGCAGGCACTTTATAATGCAGGAGCAATCGGATATCTTGCAATGAAAAATGCGACTGTTGCAGGCGCAGTAGGTGGTTGTCAGGCGGAAGTAGGCGTGGCATCGGCAATGGCGGCATCCGCTGCTGTAGAGCTTCTTGGCGGTACGCCGGAGCAGTGCATGAATGCTGCATCGACAGTACTTATGAACATGCTCGGACTTGTGTGCGATCCAGTTGGCGGGCTCGTAGAGTATCCTTGCCAGGCAAGAAACGCAGCAGGCGTAGCAAATGCACTCATTGCTGCAGAAATGGCGCTTGCCGGAATTCCGCAGCTTATACCGCTTGACGAAATGATTACTGTAATGTATTCGGTCGGAAGAAGACTTCCTGTAGAACTCAGAGAAACAGCACTCGGAGGCTGCGCAACAGCTCCTTCAGCCTGCGCAAACTGTAATATGTGTTCATAAAAAAACCTGCATCCGGAAAGGATGCAGGTTTTGTGCGTCTTATCAAATTTTTATATTAGTCGTTTGATGTTGGGATGTAAGGCATGATTGCTCTTGCTACAGAGTAAGCAGGCATTGTCTGGAGAATGATGTTTCCAGGGCCTGTAATTACTGTGTTGAAGAAACCTTCTCCACCGAAGAGCATGTTCTTAGCTCCGCCGCCAACAGTAACAACGTCCATTGAGCATGAGCTGTCCATCATAGCGAGGAATCCTGTATCAACAACCATCTGCTGACCGGCACCGAGTGTATATTCGATAGCAGCTCCGTCGATTTCAATAAATGCGATACCGTTTCCTGAAAGTCTCTGCATGATGAAACCTTCACCGCCGAAGAAACCGGCACCCATTTTTTTCTGGAAGTGGATTGAAAGATCCACACCTTCAGTCGCAGCGAGGAATGAACGCTTCTGAACAATTACATCCTTTCCAGGTTTGATTTCGATTGCTCTGATTGAGCCCGGGAATGATGATGCAAATGCAATCTGACCTGTGCTGCCCTGAGCAGTATATCTGTTGAGGAAAAGGCTGTCGCCTGAGAACATACGGCCAAGCATCTTACCGAATCCACCGCCTGAAGTTGTTTCCATCTTCATATTTGGTGTCATCCAGCTCATTGCGCCACCTTCAGTGATAAGTGTTTCGCCTGGTTCTACATTGCAGATTACAACCGGTAATGAGTCTCCTTCAATTCTGTAATTCATAATCTCTATTTCCTTTCTTATTTAACGATTAGCCTTGTTTACATTTCATAAATTCCTTATGCCACATGAATGCCACTTGAAACATTTTCTTAATTATACTATAGCGAAGACTTATTTAAAACGGAAAAGTAAGTGAAAAAAGAGAAAAAAATTATGCAATAAATGCAGAATATCTAAAGCTTTTTTGCACTTCGGATGATAAGCATTATTGTGTGGAAATTGCGGATGTGATAGAATTAGATAATCAAATGACAGGAGAATGATTATGCGTTTCAAACACTGCCCGGACTGCGGAACAAAACTTGTAATGAAAAATATCGGTGATGAAGGAATGACACCATGGTGTGATAATTGCAGGAAACCTTGGTTTGATATGTTCCCGACTTGTGTAATGACTCTCGTTGTTAATGAATACGAAGAGGCACTTCTTCAGAAGCAGGAATATCTTTCAGATAAGTACTGGAATCTCGTTACAGGATTTATGAAACCGGGAGAAACAGCAGAAGTTTCAGCCGTAAGAGAAGTCGAAGAAGAAGCAGGCATCACTGTTGAAAGTGCTGAATTTGCTGGTACATACTGGTTTGAGGCGGGCGGCCTTATGATGATAGGTTTTATCGCAAAGGCAAAGAAAGCACCGCTTACACCTTCAGTAGAAGTTTCCGAATCGAGATGGGTGCCGGTACACGAAGCCATAAACATGGTATTCCCTAAAGAAGAAGGAAACGTGACATATATCCTGCTTGAAAAGTATATAGAAGGTCTTGAAAACTCGGATATATAAGAAACAAGACCTTTTTAGATATTCTGTTTTACTGCTTGTTGCGTTTTGATAAAAATTCTGCGAGTATCGCAGTTATCCAGAGGCCGCCGAGCGAAAGTATCACAACAAGCGCGCCTGTCATTGCCCAGAATGCTTCTGGGAGAATAAGGATAATCTGATCTGTGCGCCAGTCGAAGATCCAGTTCGTTTTTCCCGGGAAACATACTGCGTGGAAAAATGTGAAGAGGCTGTTGAAATCAGCTACTGCCCACACTGCTGCAATCGTAAAGATGACAGTTACTACAAAAGCGGAAACAAAAGCGGGACTCTTTCCGAAAAAACAGTATACGAGCGGTTCTCCCCGCGAAATAACTTCTCCATCATTTTCACAGTATTTAAATTGTCCAGTCACTGACTGGCATTTCTTTTTGTATATATAAATTGCCAGAAGTCCGATTACTGAAAGTCCAAGTACAATAAAGTCAAGTCTGAAAAGACCGCGGCAGTCGGCAAAATGACTCATCCCGCTCTGAGACCAGCGGAGCTCACCCGTGCCGAATTCACCGCCAAAAACAAGATAGTCCATAACTTCGTTGTATGCATCGTGAATCACTTCTGTACTGAAACCAGTAACTTCGCTCAGCTTCATAAGCTCGGCACAAGCATAATAATACGGTCTGCAAAGGATTGGAAAGGCAATCGCAAGGCTAATCCAGAAGAGCGCGATAAGCATTGAAAATACTAATGATAATATCTTTGATTTCTTCATAAAAGGCTCCGAAATAACTGAAAATTCAATATTGTTAATTTTTTGTCTAATTAGTGTTTTTTATGTTGTTAAAAGTATAACAATAGTGTATACTGGTTCTTGGTGTGTCCGACAACAGGCGTATGAGCCATCATTCAAGCAAAAGCTTCCGGACACTGAAGGATTTTTCCTAAAGGCACATTCATTATAGCATATAGAAGGAGGAATTAACAGTGAACAGAAAAACATTGTGGATTACCCAGACAGCAGTATTAATTGCCCTTCTGATAATACTCCAGTATACAACAGCAAGTCTTGGACAGCTTATTACAGGTTCATGTGTTAATGCAGTACTCGCATTTTCGGCACTTGCCGTTGGCATTTCAAACAGTGCAGTCGTTGCGCTTCTATCACCATTCTTTGCTTTTATGCTTGGAATAGGACCTAAACTTCTTCCTATTGTTCCTTGTATAGCGATAGGAAATCTGACTTATGTCCTCATAATCGCAATCATCTCAGGAAAAGGCATGAACGATACAAGAAATGCAGTTTCAGTAGGTATCGGTGCAGTATTAAAGTTTGTTGTGTTGCAGTACCTTGTGGTAAATATCGTATGCACTAAGTTGCCACTCAAACCACCACAGATTGCAACATTCACAAAAATGTTTTCATGGCCTCAGCTTATTACAGCATTAATAGGAGGTATTCTTGCGATGTTCATTGCAAAGGCAGTGAGAAAGGCGATAAACAAAGTAAAAAACAGTAAACAGGAGACACACTAAAATGCGCGGAATTCCATCATTAATTACAACATACAGAAGCCAGGTTTTCAGAGAAGTAGCAAAAATGGCTTACAGAAATGAAGGCTACAAGGGTGCGGAAGAAATCCCATATATTGTTGTGCCTGGAGATAAACCGATTCACAGAGAATCAATTTTCCTTGAAAGAGCGATCGTAGAAGAAAGAGTAAGAATGGCAATGGGTCTTTCAATGAGACCTGTTCAGACAAGAACTCTCGTTACAGACGGTATGGATCAGGCTGCAATCGCAGAGCAGTATTATGAACCACCACTTATTTCAATCATCCCGTTTGCGTGTCATGATTGTCCGCCAAACCAGTACAGAGTAACTGAAAGCTGCCAGAGCTGTCTTGCAGCATCATGTCAGAAGGTTTGCCCTGTAGGTGCAATCAGCTTTGTTAACGGAAAGAGTCATATAACACAGAGTAAGTGCATAAAGTGCGGTAGATGTGCTCAGGCATGTCCTTACAATGCAATTATCCACCTCGAAAGACCTTGTCAGGCTGCATGCGGAGTTGATGCAATCGAAATGGACGAAAACGGTAAGGGAAAAATTAATCAGGATAAGTGCGTTGCATGCGGTCAGTGCCTCGTAAGCTGTCCGTTTGGTGCAATTGTTGATAAAGGTCAGATTTATCAGGTTGTTACATCAATCGTTCAGGGCCACAAGGTAGTTGCTATCGTAGCACCTGCTTTTGCCGGACAGTTCGGTAAGGATGTAACAACAGGAAAGTTTGTTGCTGCAATGAAGAAGCTCGGTTTTGCCGACGTTGTTGAAGTAGCAATCGGTGCCGATATGTGTACAATAGAAGAAGCAAAGGACTTCCTCGAAAAAGTTCCTGAAGAGCAGAATTTCATGGCAACATCATGCTGCCCTGCATGGCATTCAATGGTTCATAAGATGTTCCCTGAACAGGCAGGTAAGATTTCAATGACTCTTACTCCTATGGTTTACACAGCACGTCTCATGAAGAGAATCGATCCTGAATGTAAGGTTGTTTTCGTAGGTCCTTGTGCAGCGAAGAAACTTGAAGCTATAAGAGAAGAAATTCGTTCTGATGTTGATTTTGTATTGACATTTGAAGAACTCTTAGGTATGTTTGAAGCAAAGGAAATCGATTTTTCAACGATTGAAGAGGCTGAACTTACTCATGAGGCATCATCAGATGCACGTGGTTTTGCAGTTGCAGGCGGAGTAGCAAAGGCAGTTACAAATCTTCTCAAGGAAACACATCCTGACCTTGAAGTAAAGACTGTAAGTGCACAGGGACTTCGTGAATGCAGGAAGCTTATGACACTTGCTGCAGCAGGTAAGTATGACGGATATCTTCTCGAAGGTATGGCATGTCCTGGTGGATGTGTTGCGGGAGCAGGTACAATCCAGTCACTCAGAGATGCTCAGATTGGTGTAGGAAACTACATGAAGGAAGCTGAAAACCAGAGCCCTCTCGAAAGTAAGTATAAGCATGTCGGAGAAAAGCTCGACTAATAATGTTCTCAGCTTAGATATGAAAGAAGGTATTGTGAATGGGAAATAAGAAGTTATATAAGTCAAATGACAACAAGGTACTCTGTGGAGTTTGCGGAGGTATCGGAGAGTATTTCGGAATTGATCCCGTGATAGTGAGAATTGCACTCGTAGTTCTTACATTTCTCGGTTTCAGTGGAGTGCTTGCATATATCATCGCAATATTCATTATTCCGAATCAGCCTGTAGTCAAAATGAATGTTCAGCAGGAAACTAATACAAATTATGGCGGAACTCCGACTTATACAACAGTTACAAAAAACGTTGTAGAATCAGAAGCGGTCGTAACAGAATCAGAACCTTCTGATAAGGGTGAAAACTAAACAATTATTAAGGCGTGTAATAAATACACGCCTTTTTTAATACAAAAACCACGCTTATGCGTGGCTTTAATTCAGAATCTGTCGCTGTTGTTTAAAAGATCGCGGATGAAACCTCCCTGCACTTTTGGCTTTGATTTTGAAGGTGCGCTGTTTCCGCCTGATGTATTATTACCGGAGGTAGTATCACTTTTTTCAATTTCCATTATTTCGACATCAAGTTTTCCGTCTTCAATAGTAAGAATCGCATATGTTCCTCTGGAACCGTCAGCCGGAAGTGTAATACTTCCGGGATTTATGAGTCTGAGACCATCAGCATCAGCATTCAGAGCTCTGTGTGTGTGCCCGAAAAGCACAGTGCTGCAGCCTTGCTCTTCTGCAAAATACATGAGTGACTGAACTGAATTCTTTACGTTTTGCATATGTCCGTGTGTGAGAAGGATCCTGCCGCATTCTGTATCAAGGATCTTGAAATCGTCTTTTGAATAACCGCCGTCCATATTGCCTCTTACGCTTATAACATCGCATCCGAGGCTGCTTTCAAGATATTTTGCATCCTTTTCATAATCACCAAGGTGAATGATGGAATCTATGTCTCCGATTTTATTATAAATCTCCTGTACTTTTTCAGTTTTTCCGTGTGTATCGCTGATAACTAAAAACTTCATAATAACGTCTCCTGTCAGTATAAATACTAGTTATAGCGCAAGTATAACACACAAAAAACAAAACTTCCATACCAAGATGTTACATATGAGACAATTGACGGAAACGGTCGTTTGGGTTACAATAAAGTATTAAGAAAAATATGATAGCATGCGCTAAGTATGCTCATTCAGGAGGATAAATAAATTGGCTGAATTAAGAAACACTAAAATGAGAATAGAAATTCCTTCAGGCGAAAATGAAAAGGGACTCGGAAGAAAGGAAATCAAAGAACTCGTTGAAAATGCTGCAAAAGACGGAATCGATACAGTAAAGATTATCGGAACTGAACCGATTGAAAATCCTGAAATTGTAAAGATTGTAAAGGATATCGCAAGAATCGAAGGAATCAAGGACATTTCTATCGCTACAAAGGGAAAGGTTCTTGAACCAAAAGCTCAGCAGCTTAAGGAAGCAGGACTTTCAAGAGTAACATTTAACCTTGATACACTTCTTCCAATCAGATATGTCGGTGGTGATATCAACGACGTAGTAAAAGGTATCAATGCTGCAACTGACAATGGTCTCAAGCCTGTAAAGATTAATGTTCTTCTTCAGAAGGGCTATAATGACGACGAAATCATGGACTATGTCCAGCTTACTTTCCAGCATGAATATGAAATCAGATTTATAGAAATGACAGAAGAAGAAGAGGCAGCATCAAAGTACGACTTTATGTCATGTGAAGAAGTAAAGGCTAAGCTTCCTGCACTTCGTCCTGCCGTACTTGATAAGGATGGAAATCTTTCAGAAGATCCAAGATGCGGTATCGCTGATGTTTACAAGTATCCGGGTGCAAGAGGAAAAATCTGTTTCATTGCTAAGCGTGCAGAAGATTTCGAAGAACGTACAGCTGCTGTATTTGTAAAATAAAAGATTACGGTATTCCGGGAAAGGAATCGCATGTACAGAGAACTGAACAAAAAAAGAATAATTATCGAACGCAGAAAGCCATATAAAGATAATATAGTCGAGTTTCTGAAGGAACTTGATACTGTTGATGTGCTCTATACGTCTGCAAAACTTGACGGCAGTACAATTACACGCGATATGATTACCGGAATGCTGAAAGGGGCTTTTTATACTGATGTAAGTCTCATGGAGCATGCAAAAGTTCAGAGATACAGAGAAGTGATTGAAGAACTTTACAATATGAGCAGAATGAAAATAGGTCTTTCACAACCTGTGATGACACATATATATTCGCGCATTATGGATAAGCCGGTGAACGACTACAGAGATTGTAATCCTGTTGTTTATGAGTGGGATTACAATCCGCCTCATCCTCGAGAAATAATCGGACAGTTACATACTCTTGTAAACTGGATAGAACGAGACGGTGCAGAGTACGACATTGTGAATCCTATGGAAACATCTGACCTTCAGGATGAGCCTTCAAATTTTGTACTAAGAGCAGCATATCTTCATAACAGAATTCTTGAGATTTATCCTTACAATGAAGGTAACAGTGAATTTGCAAGATTTGTTATGTACTACTATCTGATTAGTAAAGGATATCCTGTTTTTGAGCTTCTTTTCAGCGAAAGTGAATATAATGAAGCTGTGGCCGAGTATCTTGCAAGCGGTAATATCGGACCGTTTTATCAAGGCCTTATGCAGTCGCTTATGGCAAAGATGGAACTTATAATGACGCTTACAGCGATTGACTAATTTTTTAACGGAGAAAAGAATGGATTTATTTAATATTAAATCGTTACTATCAGAAAGACTTGGTGATGATGCCGTTATCCCTATGGCAGACATGAGCGAGTACTGTTCATTCAAGTGTGGTGGCAAGGCGGATCTCCTTGTAATTGCGGAAGGTATGGATGAATTAAGGTACGCGCTTTACGTAATTGCAGGAGCAGACGAGATGTTCCCTTCATGCGGAAGCTGCAGCGGTGATAAGTGTAGCATCTGCGAAAGCAGCGAAGCATGCAGCGGTTGCGGAAGAGAAGGCAAAAAGCCAATTCCTTATATGGTAATAGGGAATGGTTCGAACATTCTCGTTCGTGACGGAGGATACGAAGGCATTTTGATTAAACTCGGAGAAGGTTTTTCTGAAGTTGAAATAGATGGAACTGAAGTAAGAGCAGGAGCATCTGCTTTACTTTCAAAAGTTGCAAAGGATGCGGCAAAGGAAGGCCTCACTGGTTTTGAATTTGCAAGCGGAATTCCTGGAAGCACAGGCGGCGGACTCTTTATGAATGCAGGTGCTTACGGCGGGGAAATGAAAGATGTAGTGAAGTATGTAAAGGCGATTTCAAGAGACGGAATGCGGGAATATATGCTCGATGTTTCAGAACTTGACCTTTCATACAGACATAGTATTTTTGGAGAAACAGGCGATATTATAACTGAAGTAGTCTACGGACTCGAAAAAGGTAATATCGAAGAAATAAACGAAAAAATGAAGGAACTTGCAGGCAAACGCACTTCAAAACAGCCACTGCAGTATCCTAGCTGCGGAAGCTTCTTTAAGAGACCTGAAGGTTTCTTTGCGGGAGCACTTATCGAAGGTGCAGGTCTCAAAGGCCTCATGGTCGGCGGGGCACAGGTTTCACAGTTACATGCAGGTTTCCTTATAAACAAAGATAATGCTACTGCTACTGATGTAATTAATCTTATGAAACTTATCCAGAACACAGTTTACGATAAGTATGGTGTAAAGCTTACGCCTGAAGTAAGAATCATCGGAAGAGAATAGTTAGTTGACAGGCAGGCAAAAGGTAATGGGAGCAAACAAAACGAATTATAACAATTACAAACTCACATACGACTACCACACACATACAACTTATTCACACGGAAAAGGTTCAATCGAAGACAATGTAAAGGCTGCGATTGAGCTCGGACTAAAAGGAATCGGTATTGCAGATCATGGTCCGGGACATCTTACGTATGGTGTTAAAAGGGATAACCTCTATGTGATGAAAAAGGAAATCGAAGAACTGAGAGTGAAGTATCCTCAGATTGAAATCCTTATGAGCGTAGAGGCAAATATCGTAAGTGTCGGAAATAACCTTGATGTAAGAGAAGACGAAAAGTGGATTTTTGACTATCTGATAGCCGGCTATCACTACGGAATCAGAAACGGTTACTGCGTTAAAAACTGGATAAATGAGAAAATCTACAAAGGAAGAAGCAACAGAGAACTCATGATGAACAACACAAAAATGGTTCTTGATGCGCTCCAGAACAATGATATCAGGATTCTCACACATCCGGGTGATAAGGCACAGTTTGACATGAGAGAAATAGCGATTACATGTGCGGCTACAGGTACTCTTATGGAAATCAATACGTGGCACGATCACCTCACAAGAGAAGAACTCGAAATAGTAAAGAAATACGACGTAAACTTTGCAGTATCGAGCGATGCTCATTCACCTGCAAGGGTAGGAGAAGTAAGAGAAGCAATTAAAAAAGCCTTTGATGCCGGTATTGAACCGGAAAGAATCAAAAACATAGAACGTATTTATTAATTTTTACTAGCGTATCGCAGGAGACAGATTATGGAGTTAATCATTGTAACAGGCCTTTCCGGAGCCGGAAAAACGCAGGCGATAAACTGCCTTGAAGACCTCGGATATTACTGTATTGATAATATGCCACCGGCGCTAATCAAGAATTTCATAGAGCTTACTTCAAGGGGCAAGACTGCTGTTGAAAAGGCTGCCCTTGTGGTTGATGTGCGTGGAGGCGAGTTTTTCAGCGACGCCAAAGAATCGCTCATGGATCTCAGAAAACTTGAGATTGAGTACAAGATTATATTCCTTGAAGCAGACGAAAAGGTTCTTATAAGACGATATAACGAAACACGAAGAACTCATCCGCTTTCAGAAAGAGGAAGTGCGGAAGATGGTATCAGGAAGGAAGTGGAGCTTCTTTCTGAAATCAGAAAGATGGCCGATTATGTTATAGACACTTCAAACATGAAATCATCAAGACTCATGGCAGAAGTAAGGTCTATAATTGATACTGAGAAAAACGGAGAAACATTTACTCTCAATATCAAGTCATTTGGATATAAGTACGGGATACCGCTTGATGCGGATTTCGTGTTTGACATGAGATTCATACCGAATCCTTTCTACGTACCGACGCTCAAGCCACTTTCGGGTAATAACAAAAAAGTACAGGAATTCGTGATGAAACATGAAGAAAGCCAGGCTTTTCTTGATACTGTAAGCACCATGATAAAGGCTATGATTCCTTGCTATGTCAGAGAGGGTAAGTATCACCTGAACATTGCATTCGGATGTACAGGCGGACATCACCGCTCGGTTACAATGGCAAATATTTTCGCCGAAAAACTTAAGGCTGAAGGTATGCGAATTACTCTTGAACACAGAGATTTATAGATATTACTTATGAAAAATGAGGAGGTCAAGTATGGAAAAACTTATCATCACAGCTGCTATCTGCGGTATGGGCGGAACTAAAGAAGACAATCCTGCAATTCCGTATACAATTGAAGAACTTGCACTCGAAGCAAAAGCGGCATTTGATGCAGGCGCTTCAGTAATTCATATGCACGTAAGAAATGATGACGGTAGTGTTTCATTTGACAAGGCAAGATATCAGGCTGCAGTTGATGCTGTAGAAGCAGCATGTCCGGGCGTAATCATTATCCAGCCGGCAGACGGCGGAGCAGTTGACTGGGAAACACTTGAAAATTACAAGGAAGGCGATCCTGTAAAGCTTCCTGAAATGTTTACACTTCCGACAGGAACATGTAACTGGGGCGGAGACGGCGCATACATAAACGAAGAATGTGATGTTTTCAAGCGCGCAGGTATTTTAAAGAGACTCGGCATCGTACCTGACCTTGAATCATTTGACAAGGGAATGATTGATACAATCATCAAGGGAAACAATATCGGCCTTTTCGAGCACCCTGCACATTTCGATTTCATCCTCGGAGTTCAGATGGCAGCAAACGTAAGAGACCTTACTTTCCTTTCATCAAGCCTTCCGCACTGGGCAACTTTTACTGCTACAGGAATCGGTCCTGATGCATGGCATATCGCTGCATCAGCAATTCTTCTCGGCGGACATGTAAGAGTCGGTTTCGAAGACAGTATGTTCCTTGAAAAAGGCGTAATGGCAAAGAGCAACGGAGAACTCGTTGAAAAGGTAGCTACTCTTGCAAAACTTCTCGGAAGAGAAATTGCAACACCTGACGAAGCGAGAAAGATTCTCGGAATCATCAAATAGTTATTTTTATTATTTATATATTTACTTATTAGGAGGACAACAAAATGGCAAAGACAATCATCGCAACAGACAAGGCACCAGCAGCAATCGGACCTTATTCACAGGGAAATGAAGCAGCAGGTTTCGTATACGTATCAGGACAGCTTCCTATCGATCCTGCTACAGGTACTATTCCTGAAGGCATCGAAGCTCAGACTAAGCAGGCTTTAAACAACGTTAAGGCTATCGTTGAAGCAGCAGGCGGAACTATGGACGACGTTATCAAGACTTCATGCTTCCTCACAAATATCGGTGATTTTGCAGCAATGAACGGAATTTACAAGGAATTCTTCTCAGAAGGCAAGTATCCTGCAAGAGCTGCTCTTGAAGTTTCAAAGCTTCCGAAGCCAGAAGCAGTAGTTGAAATCGAAGCAATCGCTTATATCAAATAGTAAAGGTTTAAAGATTTAATGATCAATTTACTCGATTTAAACAAAAAGGAACTGGAAGATTTTTTTGTTAACATCGGTGAAAAGAAATTCCGGGCGCAGCAGACACGTGAGTGGATTTATCGCGGCGCCCGCGATTTTTCTGAAATGAAGAATCTTCCGGGAGAATTGAGAAACAGGCTTGAAAAGATGCAGGAAGCCGGAGAAATCACACTGGGCGGACTTAAGATACTCGATATGAGAAGTGCATCTGATGGAAGTACAGCCAAGTTTCTTTTCGAACTACACGACGGAAATACAATTGAAACTGTACTTATGAGATATAAGTATGGTAATTCAGTCTGCGTTTCATCACAGGCAGGTTGCCGTATGGGATGCAGATTCTGCGCAAGTACTCTCCTTGGCCTTCAGAGAAATCTGACTGCCGGTGAAATAGTAGCGCAGGTACTCGCATGTCTCAGATATGTGAAAGATGAAAATGACTATCCTCTTTCATCAAATGATGAGAGAATCGGACATATAGTAATAATGGGTACAGGTGAACCGCTTGATAATTATGAGAATGTGAAAAAGTTTACCGAGCTTCTCAATGCAAAGGACGGACTTGATCTTTCGCTCAGAAATATCACACTCTCAACATGCGGACTTGTTCCGGTTATAAAGAAGTTTACAGAAGAGATGCCGCAGGTAAATCTTGCTATTTCTCTCCATGCTTCAAACAATACTTCAAGAAGCGCACTCATGCCGGTAAATGATGCTTATCCGATTGATGAACTCATGCCTGCAGTTTCGGCCCATGCAAGAAAGACAGGCAGAAGAGTAACTTTTGAGTATGCACTTACAGCAGGTGTGAACGATAGTGAAAAGCAGGCAGAAGACCTTGCGAATCTTTTAAGACATTATTTTAACCATCAGGCCGGAAACGGCGGACTCTGTCACGTCAACCTCATTCCGCTCAATAAAGTTGAGGAAATAGGAATGGAAGGTTCAGGAAGAAAACAGGTACTTGCTTTCCAGAAAAAGCTTGAAGATATGGGTATCCCTGCAACTATAAGACGTGAAATGGGCGCTGATATCGATGCGGCCTGCGGTCAGCTCAGACTCGGTAAAAAATAAAAGTCAGAACATTTTGATTTAACGGTTGAGTTAGACCACAAAATACGGTATAATACTATAACAAGTTATAATTATTTTTTTAAGGAGGCGATTATCATGGTGCAGTTATTGATCGGACATAAGGGAAGCGGAAAGACTAAGAGTATGTGTGACATGGCCAACGCAGCAGTTGAAACAGCCAATGGAAGCGTAGTATTCTTAAGCAAGAACGACAGACTGACTCATGATCTTAAATATAAGATCCGTGTCGTATGTATGGAAGACTACAAGGGAATTACTAATTCAGACGAATACATAGGATTTATTTACGGAATCATCAGCTCAGACCACGACCTTGAATACGTATACATTGACAGTATTCTTAAGCACGCTGACTTCACAGTGGAAATGCTCCCTGAATTCCTTGCTAGATTAAAGGCTATTTCAGAAGAATACGGCACTAAATTTGTAGTGAGCGTAAGCCTTGACAAGGAAGAAATGGTCGGAGTAGATTTCTCGGATTTTGAAGTTCTCAACTAATATGAAGAAGCTTTTCTCAATAGGTGATATAGAGAATATACTCGATAGCAGAGGACCGATAAAAGTACAGAAATACAATACTTTTGCGGTTATGATGCCGCTTGTCGAAATGGACGATGAGACATATATGCTCTTTGAGCTTCGTGCAAAACACATGAAGAGCCAGCCGGGCGAGGTTTGTTTCCCCGGAGGCAAGCTTGAAGAGGGCGAAACTGCACTTGAGTGTGCTGTTCGTGAAACTTGCGAAGAACTCGGACTTAGCTCCGATGACTTCGAAATAACTCATCAGATTGACAGTAACAAAAATGCGAGCGGGATGATTATCCACTGCTTCCTTGGTAAGCTTAAAAGGGAAGCACTTGACAAGATTGTTCTTTCAGAAGATGAAGTTGATGAAGTTTTCCTCGTGCCGCTTAGTTATTTCATTGAAAACGAACCTTTTGTATGGACAGAAACTGTCGGAGTCAGAAATCTCGATACTTTCCCTTACGAAATGATTGGTCTTGATGAAAACAATTACAACTGGGGAGACAGAGTAATGGAAGTTCCAATTTACAACTACGGAAATTATTGTATATGGGGACTTACAGGACGCTTTGTAAATAACTTCTCAAAAATGCTTCGCGAATATGCATAAGATTTAATAAATAATGCAGAGACTGGAAACGGTCTCTGTTTTTTATTGCTATATTTTTTTCAAGATAATTGTTTTTGAGAGAAGATTGCAGTATAATCAAATTAGTATGACTAAAATTATCACTAAAGGTAGGAAATTGAAATGAAAGCACGAAAGATACTTGCAACAGTTTTAACAGTAGCGACTATTTTTACAGCAATGCCGCTATGCGCATCGGCTGATACACCTGAAATCAAAGGCTTTTCAGATGTGTCAGAAAAACGCTGGTCATATGAAAGCATTATGATTTGCGCGGAAAAGGGAGCAGTGAATGGTACAGTAGCTCCTGATGAAAACGGTATCGGAAAATATGATCCTGCGTCAAATGTAACTGTAGGACAGTTTCTCGCTGTTATTACAAGACTCGTTGCACCTGAATATATCGACGATAGTGTATCTGGTCACTGGGCTCAGAAATATTACAATGCTGCCTGCGATTCGGGCATCATTGACAGGGGATGGCGCTGGCCGGATACAAAAGAATATCTGAATAGCTACATCACAAGAGAAAGAATGGCGCACATCCTTTATAATGCTGCAGAAATAAGTGGCGAAACTCTTGAAATTGAGAACAAGTATGTGCAGTCAATCAAAGATTATTATGAAGTTGAATTATTCAGTAACAAGCAGGTACTTGCAGCATATTCAAACGGCCTTATCACAGGTTTTGAGGATGGAACATTCAGACCTCAGGGCAACATGACAAGGGAACAGATGGCTGCAGTAGTCTGCAGACTTATGGAATACACTCCGAGACCTGAAGTAGCCTATAACAATGAAGGCGTCGAAGAATTGTTCGATATGGATTACTTCAGAGAACATGGTCAGTTCAGTCAGGAAGATTCACTCAGGGTTGCAAAGGAAATTCTTGAGTCAGCCAAGTTTGTAAATAATAATGGATATCTTGCACTTTCTGTTACTATTCCGGCAATTCCGGAAGAAGCGATTGATAACAGTAGAGATGCACGTTACGGATGTTTCGGATTCAGATCGATTGCGTATGATGCAGGTACTTTCTTCCTTTACACTTGGGATATTGAAGGTGTCAGTCCGGGAAACACGTATTTAATAGAGCTTGATAACCTTGTACAGTATGACCTTGGCGGTGGCCTTGACGAAGATACAAAGGTGCCTGTAAATGCACTTAAGAGAAGACTTGATACAATTTATCTTGATATCTGGATGCCTGAAGCTTTCGGATACACTATTCGCACAGGTTCGGACTGGGGAAGCGTAGTAGGCATGAATTCGTCAGATGATGCAAGAGACTTCACTTTCGATTTTGATGAAATTATGGTTTATGATATGTTTTAATTTAAGCGGGAAAGAATTATGAAAGTTGTATTAGAGAATTTAACTAAAAAGTTTCCAAGCAGAACAAAAGGCGGCAGTGATGTTATTGCCGTAAACGATTTTAATTTTGAGATTCCGGATGGCCAGCTTATCGGACTTCTCGGACCTTCAGGATGTGGTAAGAGTACATGTCTTAATCTCTTGTCAGGTCTTCAGACTCCGACTTCAGGAAAGATTTATTTCGGAGATGATGATGTAACAAATCTTCCGCCTGAAAACAGAGGAGTAGGGCTTGTGTTCCAGAACTACGCTCTCTATCCTCATCTTACTGTTAAGCAGAACATCATGTTCCCGCTCCAGAATCTTAAGGGTGCGGACAAGCTTTCAAAACCTGAGATGGAAGAAAAGGCTCTCGAAGCGGCGAAGCTCGTTCAGATTGACGGGCTCATGGACAGAAAGCCAAGTGAGCTTTCGGGCGGCCAGCAGCAGAGAGTTGCAATTGCGCGTGCTCTCGTAAAGATGCCTAGACTTCTTCTCCTTGATGAACCGCTTTCGAACCTTGATGCACGTCTTCGTCTTCAGACAAGAGAAGAAATCAGAAGAATACAGAACGAAACAAACATTACTACAGTATTCGTAACTCATGACCAGGAAGAAGCTATGAGTATTTCAGACATGATTGTTGTTATGAAGGATGGTGTTCTCCAGCAGATTGGAAAGCCTCAGGATGTTTATGACAGTCCTGTGAATCTTTTTGTTGCGAAGTTCCTCGGAACTCCGCCGATTAATGTTTTTGTCGGAAGAGTTGAAGGGGAAAAGGTATGGATTGGAGACGAAGCTGTTGCAGAGGCAAAGGGCGTTTCAGACCAGCCTGTATATATCGGAATAAGACCTGAAGGCTTTGAGCTCAGCAAAGAAGGTACACTTACATGTAATCTTTCAAGAGTTGAAGTTATGGGACGTGATATCAGCGTTATCTCCACACATAAAGATGCGGAAACTGAAGCAATCCGTTCAATCATCGATGCCGACAATCTCGAAAGCATCGTAGGCGCTACTGTAAAGTTTGAAATCAAGCCTCACAAGATTCTTATTTTCAATAAAGAAACTGAAGAAAGAATTTATATCGGAGAATAGTTTTACCGGGAGAGATATTATGGAAAAAAGAAGCAATAAAGCGTGGATATATCTCTTGCCGGCGATACTGTTCCTCGGTGTATTTATGGTATATCCTCTGATCGACGTTTTCGTGTACTCATTTGAAGAAGGGTACAACTTCGCATCGCAGAACTTCTGGGGCGTCGGTCTTTACAATTATTCATATGTACTTCATGACCCGTATTTCCTTCAGGCTGTGAAAAACACGTTCATCCTCGTAATGTTCACAGTACCGATTTCAACAGGGCTTGCGCTCCTTATTTCGGCGGGTCTCAACTCAATCAAAAAAGTAAAGGATCTGTATCAGACAATTTATTTCCTTCCGTATGTAACAAACACTCTTGCGGTTGGCCTTGTCTTCATGATTCTTTTTAAGCAGACACCGTATTCGGATGGGCTTATAAATATGATTATAGGTTTCTTCGGCATGGAACCTGTTGATTTTATAGGTGGTCCTTACTGGGCAAAAATGATGGTTCTTTGCATTTACACAGTATGGGTTGTTATGCCGTTCAAGATTCTCGTTCTCACGAGTGCACTTGCATCGGTAAACCAGGATTATTACAATGCAGCGAAAGTTGACGGAGCATCGAAGTTTACAATCTTCAGAAGAATTACGCTCCCGATGATTTCACCGACTGTTTTTTACCTTATAATTACAGGATTTATCGGAGCTTTCAAGGCATACAGTGATGCGGTTGCACTCTTTGGAACTGACCTGAACTCAGCCGAAATGAATACAATCGTAGGCTATATCTATGACATGCTCTACGGAAACAGCGGCGGATATCCTTCGTTTGCATCGGCTGCTGCGATTATATTATTTGCAATAGTACTTACTATCACATGTATCAATTTACTTATAAGTAAGAAGCACGTTCACTATTAAGAGGCAGGACTATGGATAAACATACAGATTACGAAAAAATTGAAAAGACTGCCAAAGCCAGAGAGCGTATCAGAAAAGTTGTTATTTATACATTTCTGACTATCTGGGCTGTTGTAGTGCTGTTCCCGTTTTACTGGATGCTCCTTACTTCAGTAAAAAGCTACAGCTCATACAATTCAGAATATATTCCGAAGTTCTTTGTAACTGATCCGACATTCCAGAACTATGTTGATGCGTTTACAGCAGTTCCGCTTGCGGATTACTTCGTGAATACGTTTATATTTACTGTGGTTACTACGGCTGTAATGCTTGTGATTACAGTTCTCGCGGCTTTTGCCTTTTCAAGACTCAATTTCAGAGGCAAGGATATTACATTCACACTTTTCCTCGCACTCATGATGATTCCGAACGAACTCGTTATCATCACAAACTATGTAACAATTACAAATATGGATATGAGAAACACATTCGCAGGACTTATTCTTCCTTCGATTATGTCGGTTTTCTATATCTATCTTTTAAAGGAAAATTTCGAGCAGATACCTGATGAACTCTATTATGCTGCAAAGGTTGACGGATGTTCTGATTTCAAGTACCTCACAAAGGTTATGATTCCGATCTGCCGTCCGACTATCATCACAATAGTAATTCTCAAGGTTATCGAATGCTGGAATTCATACGTATGGCCTAGACTTGTAACAGACGATGAAGCGTATTTCCTCGTTTCAAACGGTATTCAGGCGATTCGTGAAAGTGGATTCGGACGTGAAAACATCCCGGCTATGATGGCAGCCGTTGTTGTTATTTCAGTACCGCTTATCGTTCTCTTCCTTATCTTCCACAAGAAGATTATGGCAGGCGTATCGAGAGGAGGTATGAAGGGATGATGAAACTAAAGAAATTCACAGCAGTAACACTTGTTCTTGTACTTCTCTGTACGACTTTGCTTACAGGTTGCCATGGAAATCGTGGAATGGATGCTTTTGAAATTCCGGAAGAATTTGATACTTCGAGGAATTATGAAATTACATTCTGGGCAAAGAACGATACGAATAAGACTCAGACTGCAATTTATGAAAAAGCAATTGCTGACTTCCAGAAACTTTATCCGAACATAACTGTAAACCTCAGACTCTATACAGATTACGGAAGAATCTATAACGACGTAATTACGAATATTTCAACGAATACAACACCAAATGTGTGTATCACATATCCGGACCACATAGCTACTTATCTCACTGGAACAAACAGTGTTATTCCGCTTGATGAAATCATGATTGATGAGGCTTACGGTCTTGGCGGAAGTGAAGTGAAGTTTGATGCTCCGACAAAGGATGAAATCATTCCTAAGTTCCTCGATGAATGTATGCTCAACGGCAAGTATTATGCACTTCCGTATATGCGTTCAACAGAAGCTCTTTATATTAATAAGGATTTCGTCGAAAAGCTTGGCTATGAAGTGCCTGATGTAGTAACATGGGATTTCATCTGGGAAGTGTCTGATAAAGCTGCGGAAATGGATGCCGAAGGCAATTTTCTTCTGAATGGTCAGAAGGTAATGATTCCTTTCATTTACAAATCAACGGACAACATGATGATCCAGATGTTAAAGCAGAAGGATGCAGGATATTCGACTGAATCAGGAGAAATCCTCATTTTCAACGATACGACTGAAGAACTTCTCTTTAATATTGCAGAACATGTAAAGAAGGGTGCATTCTCGACATTCAAGATTTCAAGTTATCCTGCAAACTTCCTCAATGCCGGTCAGTGCGTTTTTGCTGTTGACTCGACTGCGGGAGCTACATGGATGGGTACTTACGCACCGCTTTCAGATATTGCTGAAGATAAGTTTACTGTATTTGAAACTGAAGTAAGAATGATACCTCAGTTTGACCCTGAAAATCCGAAGATGATATCACAGGGCCCTTCGGTATGCGTATTTAACAAAGAAGATCCTCAGGAAGTGCTTGCATCATGGCTTTTCACACAGTATCTTCTCACTAACGATGTGCAGATTGCTTACTCACAGACAGAAGGCTATGCTCCTGTAACATCAAAAGCTCAGGAATCAGATCTGTATGCTGACTATCTTGCACGCGCAGGTCAGGATAATAACCTTTACTATGATGTGAAACTTGAAGCGACAAAACTCATACTCGACAATGTTGACAATACTTTCGTAACACCTGTATTCAACGGTTCCGCTTCACTCCGTGATGCATCGGGGCAGATGATTGAAAACGTTACGAAGTCAATCAACAGAAAGCAGACTGTAGACGATGAGTATATGAGAAATCTCTTTGACGATATGACATCACTCTACCGTTTGAATCAGATAAGCGGGCAGGGCAATGCAGCATCAGGTGGTAAAGATTCTCTCGGCCCTCTCCCTGTAACATCAGTTGTTCTTCTTGGAACGCTTGTATGTGTATGGGTAGGAATCGGCTTATATACAGGCTCGCAGGCTCTTAAAAAGAAAAAAATGTCGGGTAAATAACCTTGAGATTATTGAATTGTAATTTTTTTGATGTATAATCATATTGATGCCCAAGGGCAGAAATATTGTTATAAAAGCTTTAAATTTTTAAAGGAGAATTAAAATGAAAAAGATTTTAGCAGTAGTATTAGTACTCGTAATGGCTCTCGGCCTCGTAGCTTGCGGTGGCGGAAGCAGTGATGATGATGCTGCAACAAAGTCAGAAGGCGTTATGACTCATGAAGAATACGTAGCAGCAGAACTCGACACAGAAGTTGTAGTTGAAACTTATGTACAGGCTAAGCAGTCATGGTGGGAAGATAAGGCTACTCTCTACACTCAGGACCAGGATGGCGCTTATTTCATTTACGATGCAGCTTGCTCACAGGAACTCTATGATGAACTCGTTCCTGGAACAAAGATCAAGGTTACTGGATACAAGGGCGAATGGGCCGGCGAAGTTGAAATCATGGACGCTACAATCGAAGTAGTTGAAGGTGGCGACACATTCATCGCAGAAGCTATCGATGCAACAGCAATGCTCGGAACTGACGAACTCATCGCACATCAGAACGAATTCGTATCATTCACAGACCTCACAATCGCTCCAAGTGTTGACCCAGAAGGAAATGAAGTTGCATTCCTCTACAACTGGGATGGTTCAGGTCAGGACGGAAACGACCTCTACTTCAACGTAACAGTTGGTGACGCTACATATCAGTTCCTCGTAGAATCATATCTCTGCGACAACACAACTGACGTATATGCAGCAGTAAAGGCTCTCGAAATCGGACAGGTTATCGATGCAGAAGGATTCCTTTACTGGTATGAAGGTGTGAACCCACATATCACTGCAATCACAGTTAAATAGTTAAGCTTGTCTTTTTTGCCCGTAGCTTTGTCAAGTATCGACATTCAGTGCTCACGTACTTCAAGTACGCTCCGCTCCTCATGTCTCACTTTCCTCGCTACGAACAAAAAATCCTGCGCTTAAGGAAGAATTCAAAGCGGCTCGTTCATGCGGGCCGCTTTTCGCGTCCTTCGCAAAAAATGCATAATGGTCTTGTCTACTTAAAAAAATTTAATAATAAGACCCTTTTTTGCTTGGATTTTTACGCTTTTGTTACAAAAAGGTCTTGCTTGTGGAATGCATTAAAGTACAAGACCATTTAGGTTTGTGAAATTACAAAATCGCTTTGAAATAGGTCTTGTTTATTTGGTTATTGTTTAAGATAAGACCTTTTTCCTATATTCAATAATTGAATCAGGTCTTATTATTGTAGTTTTTCCTGAGTTAAGATCCACGCTATTTGTGATATTGTGCCTGTATTTTGTATTTTGCTTTTGTGGGCACAATCCAGCATTCTTATAATGCATTTCATCAATCTGCAGGTGCCTGTGTTATTAAAAATGTGCCTAAAAGTTACATATTGCGAGCTGTGGGCACAAAATACTCTTTTCTTTGTGTGTAAAGGTAGCTTTTTTCTGTATTTTGATTTATTGAGTGCCTGAGATTCGCTTTTTTCTTTCTGTGGGCACAAAATACTCTTCTGATTGCTTGAAAAACTTTATCTTTTCCAGTGTTTTGATTCATAGTGTGCCTAGATTTCACATTTTACAGGATGTGGGCATAAAATCTGCGTTACTTAGATTGTTGATCGGGTTTCCAAGCTTCGGTTTCTTTAAAGGACCATCAGTAGTTAAATAGGTGGACAAGTAAGTGGATAGTAATTTAGAATATAATTAAGATGAGTACATATGAAAGGACTGAATTTAATGAAAGCTAACGATCGTATTGATATAAAACTGGCGGACATCACAAAGCTTGATGTTGAATGTATCGTAAACGCAGCAAACAAGAGTCTTCTTGGCGGAGGCGGAGTGGATGGTGCGATTCATCGCGCGGCTGGTCCGGAGCTGCTTAAAGAGTGCAGAACTCTTAACGGATGTGAGACGGGCGAAGCAAAGATTACAAAGGGCTACAAGCTTAAAGCGAAGTATGTAATTCATACTGTAGGGCCGATTTACAGTGGGAGCGCTGATGATCCTGTGAAACTAAAAGGTTGTTACTGGAATTCTCTTGAACTTGCAAGGAAGTACAATATTCACAGTATTGCTTTTCCGGCAATTTCGGCAGGTGTTTACGGCTATCCGATGAAGGAAGCGGCACAGATAGCACTTGCGACTGTTTCAGAATGGCTCGAAAGTAATGCGGACTACGAAATGTTGGTTACATTGGTTTGCTTCAGCGACGGTGCGGCAAAAATTTATGAAGAAATTGCGTTGAAATAGGATTGATAATAGCGAGGTAGTTATTTCCACTACCTCGCTTTTTTTAGTTTTTGCAATGGGTCTCGGGAATCCGGAGGTCGTTTCCATGTATTGGACGATGACGTGGTAAGACGGTATGTAATACAATCGTAACAGGCGCGGATTATCCGCACGCGAAAGGAGATTACAATGAATAAGAGATTAAGAAGAATCGCAGCAGCTATGTGCATTACATCGTTACTGGCTACCGGGGCTTCTGTATATGCAGAAGAAAATGCGGAGTCTTACGATATTGACTACATCGGTGGGAATTTCACAGTTACAGAAACTGAAGATGGGACACTTTATGCAGGCAGCACTTGTGTTGCGAGAGCACTCAGGTTTATGGAAAGATTCATGCCTGGTTTTGATATTCCGGATTTTGAACTGCCTGTAATAAGGCCGGGAAGTAAGCCGGAAACAGAAAGCAGGCCTGAAAACCCTGATAACAAGCCGGAAACAGAAAGCAGGCCTGAAAACCCCGGAAACGGCGGCCCTGTAAATGTAAGCGCTTATGCACGCCAGGTTGCAGAACTTACAAACGATGAAAGAAGTGAGGCCGGTCTCAAGGATCTGAGGCTCAGTAGTGAACTTTCAGAAGTAGCACAGCGCAAGGCTGAAGATATGAGAGATAATGGCTACTTCTCGCACACTTCACCGACATATGGTACGCCGTTTGAAATGATGACAGAGTTTGGCATCAGTTACAAGACAGCCGGAGAGAATATTGCGAAAGGCCAGAGAACTCCTGAAAGCGTAGTTGATGCATGGATGAATTCAAAAGGTCACAGAGACAATATCCTGAATACTTCATATCAGAAAATCGGTATAGGTTACTGTACTGACGCCAGTGGCAATACATACTGGGTGCAGATGTTTACGGACTAGCTGACATATGTTATAATCAAGCCGTAAGATATAGCTTGTAATTTGAAAAGGTATTGGCAATGAAAAAAGTATTAGTAAAAGCAGGGGTTATTTTAGTAGTTCTGGCAGTTATTGTTCTTGTGCTTAGTTTTGCAGGGCCGAAGTTTGGTAATAATCAGGCTGTAAGTACGACTGTTCTTGAAGAGGCGGTAGTTTCTGCGAGTGAACTTGTAACGGTGAAGTATTACTACAACGATATCGGTACATATGAAGATGCAAAAACCATAAATGTAAGTGGAAAGGATACAAAGATACCTTTTACTACTGATGAAATCATGTTTACTTATGGAGGAATTATTTCGCTCGGGATTGATGCTGCCGATATTGAATTTGAAGTGAACGACGCAGCCGGCACAATTACATGTACGATTCCGGAAATAAAGGTTGTAGCTCACGAAGATGATGAAGAAAAATTCCAGGAATATATTATAAAGGATTCAATCTTTACAAAGACTTCATGGGGTGATTACAACGATATAAAAGCGGAATTAAAGGCTGAACAGGAAACAATCGTGCTTTCTGACGATGAAATAGTTTCCGGTGCAGAAGAAACAGTAAAGAATACGATCAGCACTCTTCTCAATAATGCCGGTCTCACAAAAAATTACACACTTATATTCAAGTTTGATTAGTCGGTATATAAGGTCTTGCGTGGCAGAAAAAGTGTCATGCAGGACCTTGTTTTTTTACTGATTTCTGATTTATTTTTCCGGGCAAAAATAGGGTTTGATTTATTGACAAAAATGCCCTGCTGTGATATATTATTCCCGGAAAATCTTTAAAGACGATACAGAGAGATCGGCAAGATTGAAAACTATACTGAATAAGATGGGTGCGTTGCGCCATTTTTGTGTGTGTTTGTCTTGCCGAAAGTGGCAAGATTTTTTGTTTTTCATGAGTAATTCGGTAGTGTTTGAATACGGACACAATCAGGAAGCAGGTGCTGAACTGAAGTCTGTAATGCAAGAGAGAAAAGGAAGACAATGAAGAATTCAGTAAACATGCAGTTAATAGGTTTTGAGAATAATGAAGAGGTTATGGCGGTTTTGTCAGATGTTTTAACAACTGACGAAATCAGTGTTTTTAATTCAGAAAAGTATGCTGTTTTTCCCGGCTTTTGCGATGTACATGTGCATTTTCGTGAGCCGGGTTTTGTATATAAAGAAACGATTTTATCAGGTAGCAGAGCTGCTTTAGCGGGCGGATATTCTGCTGTATGCACGATGCCGAATCTCAATCCGGTGCCGGATAGTATTGAGAACCTTAAGATTCAGCTCGATGCTATAAAGAGCGATGCAGTCTGCAAAGTGATTCCTTACGGAGCAATCACAGTCGGAGAAAAGGGAGAGGTTCTAGCAGACCTTGAAGGCATGGCGCCTGACATCATCGCTTTTTCAGATGACGGTCGCGGAGTGCAGAGTGAAGACATGATGCGTGAAGCGATGCTCAAGGCAAAAAGCCTCGGAAAGATTATAGCCGCACATTGCGAGGACAATACTCTTCTCTTCGGAGGATATATTCACGACGGAGAATACGCAAAAGCTCATAATCATAAAGGCATCTGCTCCGAAAGCGAGTGGAAGCAGATTGAACGCGATATAAAGCTTGCTGAAGAAACAGGTGTGAAATACCACGTCTGCCACATTTCAACCAGGGAAAGCGTGGAACTTATAAGACAGGCAAAGGCAAGAGGCGTGGATATTACATGCGAAACAGGTCCGCATTACCTTGTACTCGATGACAGCGACCTTCAGGAAGACGGACGTTTCAAAATGAACCCGCCGCTCAGAAGTGCGGAAGACAGAGAAGCGCTTATTGAAGGTATCAAGGATGGAACAATCGATATGATTGCGACAGATCACGCACCACATTCGGATGAAGAAAAGTCAAAAGGACTTTCGGGAAGTGCTTTCGGAATCGTAGGACTTGAAACTGCTTTTCCGGTTCTTTATACACACCTTGTAAAGAAGGGTGTAATCACGCTTGAAAAACTTATCGAACTTCTTGCAATTAATCCTGCAAAAAGATTCGGAATCGACATGACAAACGATTTCACGATTTTTGATCTTGAAACAGAGTATGAAATAGACCCTGAAACATTCGAAACTGAAGGAAGAGCAACTCCTTTCACCGGATGGAACGTACAGGGAAAATGCATGATGACAATAGTGAACGGCGAAGTAATATACTGCCGCGAGTACAGATAATCAGGAGGATAAAGAAATGGCAAAAAGAACTGACATCAAAAAGATTTTAATCATCGGATCAGGCCCGATCGTAATCGGTCAGGCTGCTGAATTTGACTACGCCGGAACTCAGGCGTGTCTCGCTCTCAAAGAAGAAGGTTATGAAGTAGTACTCGTAAATTCAAACCCTGCAACAATCATGACTGATACTACTATCGCAGATAAGGTTTATATGGAACCTCTTACTCTCGAATATGTAGCGAAGATTCTCCGTTATGAAAGACCAGACGCAATCGTTCCGGGTATCGGAGGACAGACTGGACTTAATCTCGCTATGCAGCTTGAAAAGAAGGGCGTATTAAGAGAATGCGGTGTTGAACTTCTCGGAACAAGCAGTGAAAGTATCGAAAGAGCTGAAGACAGAGAACTCTTCAAGGAACTCTGCCAGTCAATCGGCGAACCGACAATCCCTTCAGAAATTACATATAATCTCGATGAAGCAAAAGAAGCAGCAGCGAGAATCGGATACCCTGTAGTACTCCGTCCGGCATTTACACTCGGCGGAACAGGCGGCGGTTTTGCAAATAACGAAGAAGAACTCATCGAAATCGGAACAAACGCATTCAAGCTCTCACCTGTACATCAGGTTCTTATCGAAAAGAGCGTAAAGGGTTACAAGGAAATCGAATTTGAAGTAATGCGTGACAGCAACGATACTGCAATCACAATCTGCGGTATGGAAAATATCGACCCTGTAGGCGTTCACACTGGTGACTCAAACGTTGTGGCTCCGATTCTCACATTAAACGACCACGACCTCAAGATGCTCAATGACAGCGCTATCAAGATTATCCGTGAACTCAAGATTTCAGGTGGATGTAACGTACAGTTTGCTTTAAATCCTGAATCAAGCGAATATTACCTCATCGAAGTAAACCCTAGAGTATCACGTTCATCAGCTCTCGCATCAAAGGCCAGCGGTTATCCTATTGCAAGAGTAACAGCTAAGATTGCTGTAGGTATGGCTCTTGAAGAAATCGAAGTTGCAGGCGGAAACGCAGCTATGGAACCAAGCCTTGACTACATCGTAGCAAAGGTTCCTAGATTCCCGTTTGATAAGTTTGCATCAGCAAAGAATACACTCGGTACTCAGATGAAGGCAACAGGTGAAGTTATGGGTATCGGTTCAAATCTTGAAGAATGTCTCCTCAAGTCAGTTCGTTCACTTGAAACAGGTGTGTGCCATTTCCACCTCGGAAAGTTTGACACAATGACAACTGATGAAATCAGAGACTACATGACTGAATTCAAGGATGATACTCTCTTTGCAGTAGCAGAGCTCTTAAGAAGAGATGTAACAGTAGAAGAAATCCATGAAATCACAAAGATTACAGCTTATTTCATTGAAGCGATCAGGAACATCGTTGAAATGGAAAAGAAGCTTGCCAAGAATATAAATTCAAAGGAAGTTTTAAAAGAAGCCAAGAAGATGGGATTCTGCGATGAATACATTGCAAAGATCTGGAATCTCAGCGAACTCGACCTTTACAGATATAGAAAAGAAAACGGAATCATTCCTGTTTTCAAGATGGTAGATACACTCCATACAGGAGCATACATCCCTTATCTCTACTCATCATATTCAGGAGAAAATGCTTCAAGACTTACTGAAAAGAAGAAGATTATCGTTCTCGGAGCAGGCCCTATCAGAATCGGACAGGGTGTTGAATTCGACTATTCAACAGTTCACGCAGTAACAACAATCAAGAAGTCAGGTTACGAAGCAATTATTATCAACAACAATCCTGAAACAGTTTCAACTGACTATACAACAAGCGACAAGCTCTATTTCGAACCGCTTACACCGGAAGACGTAATGAACATCATCGACTTTGAAAAGCCTGAAGGTGTTATCGCATCACTCGGAGGACAGACTGCAATAAACCTCGCACAGCCTCTCATGGATCGTGGTGTCAAGATCATCGGAACAGACTGCGCAGCAATCGAAAAGGCTGAAAACAGAGACAGCTTCGAAAAGGTTCTCGAAGAACTCGGAATTCCTCAGCCACCTGGAAAGGCAGTTACAAACATCGAAGATGGCGTAAAGACTGCTGAAACAATCGGATACCCTGTACTCGTAAGACCAAGCTTCGTTCTTGGCGGACGTGCTATGCAGATTGTTGCAAATGAAGCACAGCTCAGAAAGTATCTCCAGACTGCCGTTGAAATCGACGAAGACAAGCCTGTTCTCGTTGACAAGTACATCATCGGTAAGGAAGTAGAAGTAGATGCTATCTGCGACGGAAGAGACGTATTCGTTCCCGGTATCATGGAACTCGTTGAACGTACAGGAATCCACAGCGGAGACTCAATCAGCGTATATCCGGCATTCAGTATTTCAGACAAAGTTAAGGGCACAATCTTAAGATATGCAAAGCAGCTCGGTCTTGAAATCGGAATCATCGGACTCTACAATATCCAGTTCATCGTTGATGAAAATGAAGACGTATATATCATCGAAGTAAATCCACGTTCATCAAGAACAGTTCCGTTCCTTTCAAAGGCAACAGGCTACAGCCTCGCTGATATCGCAACTGACGTTATCATGGGTGTAAGCCTTAAGGAACAGGGAATATTCGATATTTATCCGAAGGAAAAAGACAGATGGTATGTAAAGGCACCTGTATTCTCATTCAGCAAGATCAGAGGTCTCGATGCATATCTCTCACCTGAAATGAAGTCAACAGGAGAAGCAATCGGTTACGACGACAAGCTCAATCGTGCGCTCTACAAGGCACTTCAGGCATCAGGAATGCACCTTCAGAATTACGGCACAGTATTCGTAACAATCGCTGATAAGGATAAGCCTGAAGCTCTTCCACTCATCAGAAGATTCTATAACCTCGGTTTCAACATCGAAGCAACTTCAGGAACAGCCAAGTTCCTCAAGGAAAACGGAATCAAGACAAGAGTTCACGGCAAAATCAGTGACGGAAGTTCAGAAATCGAAAACGCAATCAGACAGGGACATATCGCATACGTAATCAACACAAGTGACGTAGGTGCAAATGACCAGCAGAGTGACGGTTACCAGATCAGAAACTGCGCAATCGAAAACAACGTAACTATGTTTACAGCACTCGATACAGTAAGAGTACTTCTTGATGTTCTTGAGGAGACTACACTTTGCATTTCAACAATCGACGCGTAGGCGTGTCTTTTTCGCCCAGAGCTTTGTTGCTCGTCAATTCTCGGTGCTCACTTACAACGAGTAAGCTCCGCTCCTCGAATTGCCGTGCGCCGCGCTCTGAACGAAAAATCCTGCGCCTTGAGGGAACTTGCTTTCGCGTAATACGAAAAAAATCCTGCGCCTAAAAGAATTCTGCACTTAAAGAAAGGAATTTTATGAAACAGAGTTTTTTTGAAATAATTGAGAATATAGAGATTGCGCCGAATGTGATGCGTATGAAGCTTGAAGGCGATACTTCAGCGATTACAAGACCCGGCCAGTTTGTGAATATAAAGCTTGACGGCTTCTTCCTGAGACGTCCGATTTCGGTGAATGACTGTGAAGACAATATCCTCACTATCATCTACAAGGTGGTAGGAAAGGGCACTGAAGTCATGAAGGAAATGAAGGACGGAAAGCTTGACATTCTGACTGGTCTCGGAAACGGTTATGATATTGAAAAGGCAGGAGACGCTCCGCTTCTTATCGGAGGAGGAGCAGGCGTACCGCCTATGTATATGCTTGCAAAAAAGCTTATTGAAAACGGAGCAGAGCCAAGCGTTATACTCGGATTCAACAAGGCTGAAGAAGTTTTCTACGAAGAAGAGTTCGAGGCTCTCGGAGTACCTGTTACAGTTACTACTGTTGACGGAAGCTACGGGGTAAAGGGCTTTGTAACTGACGCTATGAAGAATATGGAATATACATATTTCTTCACATGCGGTCCTGAACCTATGCTCAAGGCGATTGACGGAGTTGCAAATACCAGCGGTCAGCTCAGCTTTGAAGAAAGAATGGGATGCGGTTTCGGAGCATGCATGGGTTGTTCGTGCGAGACAAAATACGGTACAAAGAGAATCTGTAAAGACGGACCTGTACTCGAAAGGGAGGAAATCATATGGTAGATTTAAAAGTTAATCTTCTTGGCGAAGTCCTCGACAATCCTGTAATTCCTGCAAGCGGAACTTTCGGATACGGTTATGAGTTCGCAGAGCTTTACGATATAAATATCCTCGGCACATTCTCATTCAAGGGTACAACAAAGGATTCCAGATTCGGAAATCCTACACCGAGAATTGCAGAGTGTTATTCAGGAATGATAAATGCAGTAGGTCTTCAGAACCCGGGTGTTGAAAAGGTAATCGAAGAAGAATTGCCTAAACTTGCAAAATGCTTCAGCAAGAAGGTCATGGCAAATGTAAGCGGTTTTTCTATTGAAGACTATGCTTATACATGTGAAAAGCTTGATAAGTGCGAGCAGGTCGGCTGGCTTGAAGTAAATATCAGCTGCCCGAATGTTCACGGCGGAGGTATGAGTTTCGGTACATCACCTGAAGCGGCTGCTGAAGTTACAAGAGCAGTAAAGGCCGTAACAACAAAACCTGTTATCATCAAACTCTCACCGAACGTTACTGATATCGTAGCGATTGCAAAGGCATGCGAAGAAGCGGGAGCTGACGGAATCAGCCTTATAAATACGCTTCTCGGAATGCGTATAGATTTAAAGACAAGAAAGCCTGTTATCGCAAATACTATGGGTGGTTTTTCAGGAAAGGCAATCTTCCCTGTAGCGGTAAGAATGGTTTATCAGGTGGCGCAGGCTGTAAATATTCCTGTAATCGGAATAGGCGGAGTTTCAAGTGCTGAAGATGTGATTGAAATGATGCTCGCCGGTGCGACAGCAGTTCAGGTCGGAGCGGCAAACCTCGTTGATCCTTATGCATGCAGAGACATAATTAATGATCTTCCGAAGGTAATGGAAAAGTACGGTATTGAATCACTCGAAAGTATTATAGGAGGTTTAAGATAATGGGAAAGGACGTAATCATCGCATGTGATTTTGCGAGCGGAGAAGAAACACTTAAGTTTCTTGACATCTTCACAGAAGAAAAGCCTTTCGTAAAGATCGGAATGGAACTTTTCTATGCGGAAGGTCCGTCAATCGTAAGAGAAATCAAGAAGAGAGGTCACAAGATTTTCCTCGATCTCAAGCTTCACGATATTCCTAACACAGTTAAAAAAGCAATGTCAGTGCTTTCAAACCTCGATGTTGATATGTGTAATGTGCATGCTGCAGGAACTATCAAGATGATGGAAGGTGCGCTCGGAGGACTTACAAGACCTGACGGAACCAGACCTCTTCTCATCGCAGTAACTCAGCTTACATCAACTGATCAGGAAAGAATGGAAAGCGATATTCTTATCGAAAAGCCTCTTGAAGAAGTAGTTATGGCATATGCTGAAAATGCAAAGAAAGCAGGCCTTGACGGAGTTGTCTGCTCACCGCTTGAATCAGAAAAGGTTCACAGCGTATGCGGTAAAGGCTTCCTTACTGTAACTCCCGGAATCCGTTTCGAAGGCGGAGACGTAGGAGATCAGGTAAGAATTACAACACCTGCAAAGGCGAAGGAAATCGGTTCTGATTACATCGTTGTAGGAAGACCGATTACTGCTGCAGAAGATCCTGTAGCAGCATACAGAAAGTGCGTAGCTGAATTTATCGGATAAATAAAAGGAGATTCAAAATGGAAAGAAAGATAGCAAAAGGACTTCTCGGTATCAAGGCGGTTTTCTTAAGACCGGAAGAACCATTTACATGGGCAAGCGGAATCAAGAGCCCTATTTACTGCGACAACAGACTTACTCTCACAGCACCTGACGTAAGAAACGATATTGAAAACGGACTCGCTGAAATCATCAAGGAACACTATCCTGAAGCAGAAGTTCTTATGGGAACAGCGACAGCAGGTATCGCTCATGCAGCAATCACTGCTCACATCATGGACATCCCTATGGGATACGTAAGATCAGGAGCTAAGGACCACGGAAGACAGAACCAGATTGAAGGAAGACTCGAGCCGGGGCAGAAGGTTGTAGTTGTAGAAGACCTTATTTCAACAGGCGGAAGCTGTATCGAGGTTGTAAATGTACTTCGCGAAGCAGGCGCGGAAGTGCTCGGCATTGCAAGCATCTTCACTTATGGCATGAAGAAGTCTGTTGAAAGACTTGCTGAAGCAGAAGTTAAGAATGTCTCACTTACAAACTTTGATACTGTAGTAGAAGTAGCTGCAGAAGAAGGCTATATCAAGCCTGAAGATATTGAAAGACTTATCGCTTTCAGAAATAATCCACAGGACGAAAGCTGGATTAAATAATATACCGGGAGGGGTAAAAATGAGAAATCTTATTAGTATTCTCGACTTATCGGTTGAGGAAGTTCATAGCCTTATCAATGTGGCAAACGATATTATCGATAATCCTGAAAAGTACTCGGAAAAGTGCAGAGGTAAAAAGCTTGCGACGCTTTTCTTCGAGCCATCAACGCGTACAAGACTGAGCTTTGAAGCCGCGATGTATGAGCTTGGAGGAAATGTGCTTGGATTTTCAGAGGCAAAAAGTTCTTCGGCAAGCAAGGGTGAAAGCGTTGCCGATACTGCAAGAATCGTAAGCGGCTATGCTGACATCATCGCAATGAGACATCCGCAGGAAGGAGCCCCTTTTGTTGCATCAAAAACTGCGACAATCCCGATTATAAACGCAGGCGACGGAGGCCATCAGCATCCGACACAGACGCTAACAGACCTTCTTACAATCAAGAGAGAAAAGGGACATTTTGATAATCTTGTTATCGGTCTTTGCGGCGATCTCAAGTACGGCAGAACTGTTCATTCACTTATCGAAGCAATGGCAAGATACAGCGGTATCAAATTCGTACTTATTTCACCTGAGGAACTCGCACTTCCTGGTTATGTGAAGTATGGTGTTATTGAAAAGCATGGTATCGATTACGTTGAAACAAAGAGTCTCGAAGATGCAATTCCTGAGCTTGATGTGCTTTATATGACTCGTATTCAGAGAGAACGTTTCGACAGCATTGAAGAATATGAAAGACTCAAAGATGTGTATGTTCTCGATATGCCTAAACTTGAACATGCGAAGAAAGATCTTGTAATTCTTCATCCTCTTCCAAGAGTAAACGAAATCAGCGTTGCTGTTGATGATGATCCTCGCGCTCTTTATTTCACACAGGCAGTAAACGGAAAGTACATAAGAATGGCACTTATCCTCATGCTTCTTGAAGAGGCAAAGCGTTTCAGAGCAGGAGATAAGGACGTTATAGATAATTCTCTCAAAAAAGTATACAAGGAAGAGGACGGTTACGTTACAGGCGGTATCGGATGTCCGAACCCTAAATGTATAACAACTACTGAGCAGGAACTCCCACATATCTTCAAGGTGGTAGATGCTGAAAAGGGAATTGCAAGATGTATTTACTGTGAAGCAAAAGTACATTTATAAGTATATTTGGCGAAAGCACAATTGAACTGTCAGAATATTTATGTTAGAATTAATTATCTATGAATACCGTAATATTCATGACAGAATAGGAGGCTGAAACATGTTTAAAATCGCATTATGCCAGAAACCTGGTTCAACAATTAAAACTACAGAAGAATGCAAGGCGGACAATATAGTTATTGCAGAAAAGATGATCGAAGAAGCTGCAGCAGGCGGCGCTCAGATTATCGTACTCCCTGAAATCTGGAATGCTCCATATTCAAACAAGGCATTTCCTCCTTTTTCAGAACCTGAAGGAGGCCATACTTGGCAGATCATGTCAGGCTGGGCAAAGAAGCACGGCGTTTATCTTGTTGGCGGATCAATTCCTGAAATCGACGGAGACAAGTATTACAACACTTGCTACGTATTTGACAGAGAAGGCAGGCAGATTGCAAAGCACAGAAAGGCACATCTCTTTGACATCAACGTTCCCGGCAAGATTTCATTCAAGGAATCAGACGTACTCACACCTGGAACACCTATGCCTGTATTTGATACAGAATACGGCAAGATGGCAGTAGCTATCTGTTTCGACGTAAGATTTGCCGACTTCATCAGAAAGGCTGCAATCGATGGCGGAGCCAAGCTCATCTTCCTCCCTGCAGCATTCAATATGACTACAGGTCCTGCACACTGGGATGTTACTATGAGAGTAAGAGCTATGGACAATCAGATTTTCTTCGCTGCTTGTGCACCGGCAAGAAATGTGAATGCTTCATACGTATCATACGGCAATTCATGTGTAGTAGATCCATGGGCAGAATTCGTTGCACATGCTGACGAAACACCACAGGTTCTTTTCGCAGACATCGATTTTGACAGAATCGATCAGATTCGTGACCAGCTTCCTATCGTAACAGGAAGAAGACCTGAACTTTATTAGTCAAAGTTGCCATTTTACGACACTTTGATGCATAAAAATATTGTCAAATCGTGTACCGTTTTGGTATAATGATTTTATAAAATTTTAATTCATTTTTTACAAAAGGAGAAACAAAAATGAAGAAAGTATTAGTTGTTTTACTCGCACTTGTTATGGTATTCAGCCTTGTAGCATGTGGCGGCGGCGGATCAGATACTGACACAGATGCAGCTATCTCAAAGATCATCCTCATCACTGACAAGGGTAACATCGATGACAAGTCATTCAACCAGGGCGCTTGGGAAGGCGTTGTTGCATTCGCTACTGAAAACGAAATCGAACACGAATACATCAAGCCAGAAGAAGCATCAGATGCTGGTTATCTCGCAGCTATCGCTCTCGCAGTTGAAGCTGGTGCTGACGTTATCGTAACTCCTGGATTCCTTTTCGAAGTTCCTATTTACGAAGCTCAGACTCTTTATCCAAATGTTAAGTTCGTTCTCCTCGATGGAGCTCCACACACTGCTGACTACTCAGACGGTACAATTGCTGAAAACGTAGCAAGCGTATTCTATGCTGAAGAAGAATCAGGTTACCTCGCAGGTTATGCAGCTGTTAAGGACGGCTTCACAAAGATCGGATTCATGGGTGGTATGGCAGTTCCTGCTGTACAGGCATTCGGTTACGGATACCTCCAGGGTGCTGAAGCTGCTGCTGTAGAACTCGGCGTAGATGTAAGCGCAGTTTACCACTACACTGGAAACTTTGAAGAAAACGACACAAACAAGGCTACTGCTAAGGCTATGTACGAAGGCGGAACAGAACTCATCTTCGCTTGCGGCGGTTCAGTAGGTAAGTCAGTTATGTCAGCTGCTGCAGAAGCAGGTGCTAAGGTTATCGGTGTTGACGTTGACCAGAGATATGATAGCGAAACAGTTATCACATCAGCTACAAAGGGTCTTGGTGCATCAGTTCAGGCTGTACTCCAGTCAATCATGGACGGATCATTCGACACATATGCTGGAACAAGCACATACTTCAATGCTGCTAATGACGGTGTAGGTCTCCCTACAGTTGTTCTTGACGGATCAAGCGACAACGCATTTGACAGATTCGCTACATTCACTGCTGAAGATTATGATGCAGTATTCGCAACTCTCGTTGACGGAACTGTAGATCCAATCAGAACTATCGATATCGCTAGCGCTGACGGATATGCAACTGCTGACGAACTCGTAAACGGTCTTGCTCTTACAAAGGTTGCTGTAGAAGTTAGATAGTTTCGGAATTTAACTAAATAAGGGGGAGGTTTAACCTTCCCCTGTTTTTTCATTTTTAGACACAGAAGCACGGAGGTCTGTTTTGGACAACTATATCATTGAAATGCTCAATATTACAAAGGAATTCCCTGGTATTATTGCAAATGACAACATCACTTTGCAGCTTAAGAAGGGTGAAGTCCATGCGCTTCTCGGTGAAAACGGCGCCGGAAAGTCAACACTCATGAGCGTACTTTTTGGTTTATACACACCTGAAAAAGGTGAAATTCGAAAGAACGGACAGGTCGTAAAGATTAACAATCCTAACGACGCAAATGATCTCGGTATCGGAATGGTACATCAGCACTTCAAGCTTGTTGAAATCTTCACAGTGCTTGAAAACATAATTCTTGGTGTAGAACCTTCAAAGATGGGCGTAATCGACAAGAAAGAAGCCAGAGAAAAGGTTCTCGCTTTAAGTGAAAAGTACGGTCTTAAGATTGACCCTGATGCAGTTATCGAAAAGATTTCGGTAGGTATGCAGCAGAGAGTTGAAATTCTTAAGATGCTTTATCGTGAAAACGAAATCCTTATTTTTGACGAACCGACAGCGGTTCTCACTCCGCAGGAAATCGACGAACTCATGGCGATTATGCGCGGATTTGCTGAAGAAGGAAAATCAATCCTTTTCATCACTCACAAATTAAACGAGATTATGGCAGTTGCCGACAGATGTACAGTACTCAGAAAGGGTAAGTATATCGGCACTGTTGACATAAAGGACACAACTAAAGAAGAACTCTCAAAGATGATGGTCGGAAGAGACGTAAACTTCAAGGTTGACAAGGAAGATGCAAAGCCTGCAGAAACTGTTTTATCCGTTAGAAATGTTACTGTAAAGGCTAAGAATGCAGCGGCTCACTCAGTTACAAACGTTTCATTTGATGTAAAAGCAGGGGAAATCGTATGTCTTGCAGGTATCGACGGGAATGGACAGAGTGAATTTATCGAAGCACTCACAGGTCTTGAAAAGCTTACTTCAGGTACAATCGAACTTTGCGGTAAGGACATCACAAAGGCAAGCATCAGAGCAAAGTCAAAGGGCGGTATGAGCCATGTCCCTGAAGACAGACACAAGCACGGCCTCGTACTTGATTATACACTCGAAGACAATATGGTTCTTCAGAGATACTATGAACCTGAATTCCAGAGCAAGGGATTCCTTAAGAGAAAGGCAATCACTGAGTATTCGGACAAGCTCATAAAGAAGTTTGACGTAAGAAGTGGTCAGGGTTCAGCTACTATTTCAAGAAGTATGTCAGGTGGTAATCAGCAGAAAGCTATCGTAGCGAGAGAACTTGATAAGGAACACAAACTCCTTATCGCTGTTCAGCCTACAAGAGGTCTTGACGTAGGCGCTATCGAATATATCCACAAGCAGATTGTTGAAGACAGAGATAAGGGCAGAGGCGTTCTTCTCGTATCACTCGAACTCGACGAAGTTATGAATGTCAGCGACAGAATCCTCGTAATGTACGAAGGCGAAATCGTTGGTGAATTCGACCCTAAGACTGTAACTGTGGAAGAACTCGGTCTCTACATGGCCGGTGCGAAGAGAGATAACGTAAGCGTGGAAACTGTGAAGGAGGGCAGCGATAATGAAGAAATTTAATTTAAGAGAATTTACTGCAAGCCCTGGATTCAACAGCTTTACAGCGACACTCCTTGCTATTTTCCTCGGCATGCTCTTCGGTCTCATCGTTATGCTTGCAGCTAACCCTGCAAACGCTCTCGAAGGTTTCTCAAGAATCCTTACAGGCGGTATGAGACGTATTCCTGACGTATTCTACTATGCAACACCGCTCATCATGACAGGTCTTTCAGTAGGATTTGCATTCAAGATGGGTATGTTCAATATCGGAGCATCAGGTCAGTACACAATGGGTATGTTCTTTGCAATGTACGTAGGTTTTATGTTTAACCTTCCGCCTGCAATTCACTGTTTCGTATGTGTAATCGCAGGAATGATCGGTGGAATCCTCTGGGGTCTTATCCCGGGTTTCTTCAAGGCATACCTCAATGTAAACGAAGTAATCACTTCAATCATGTTCAACTATATCGGTATGTACCTCGTTGATATGCTCGTACAGGGCAATGCAACAATGTACGTATCATCAAAGACAAGAACTGCTTATCTTCCTGCAAGTGCACAGCTCACTTCACTCGGAATAAAAGGTTCAAGTTTAAGCGTGGCATTTATCGTTGCAATCGTAATAGCAATAATCCTTTACGTAGTTCTCAACAAGACTACTTTCGGATATGAACTCCGTGCGACTGGTTTCAATGCAAATGCTGCAACATACGCAGGTATGAACGGAAAGAGAAATATCGTAATTACTATGGCGATTGCCGGAGCTATGTCAGGACTCGGCGGAGCATTTGCAATCCTTGCTCCTTCAACAATTGCCGGATCATCAATGACTTACGAACCGGTTAATATCGTAACACAGGCCGGCTTCACAGGTATTGCGGTAGCGCTCCTTGGAAGTTCAAATCCGATTGCGACTATCTTTACAGGTATTTTCGTATCATACATTTACAGAGGTGGTACACTTGCCAGCCTCGCAGGTTTCAAGCCTGAAATCATCGACGTAGTAATCGCCGTAATTATCTACTTCTCAGCATTCTCAATGGTACTCAATGCTGCATTCAGAAGCAAGATTTCAAAGGCATTCGGCCACGATAATATCGTAAAACCAAACGCAAACGCAGAACCCGATCCGGTGCCTGCCGAAGCAGAAAGTGAGGAGGTGTAAGACATGAGTGTTGTTTATTATTTAATTCAGAATACACTTCCTGTAGCAATCCCGCTTCTTCTTGTTGCGCTTGGCGGTATGTTTGCTGAACGAAGTGGTGTTATAAACCTCGCACTCGAAGGTACAATGCTTTGGGGAGCATTCTTCGGATGCCTCTTCACGTTATTTGTAGGTCAGAACATGGGTAATGCCCAGGTGGCTCTTATCCTTGCAGCTATAGTTTCAGCCGTAATGGGTATCGTGTTCTCACTTGCACTTTCATTTGCAGCTATAAATATGAGTGCTGACCAGACTATCGTAGGTACTGCGCTCAATATGCTCGTACCTGGTGCTGTGCTTCTCACTTCAAAGATGTTCTTCAACAGTGATGGTATCACAACAAACATCACTTATTACATCAAGAAGGTTCCTGTGCTCGGAGATATTCCTGTAATCGGTCCTATGTTCTTCCAGAAGACATATATCACTGTTTACATCGGATTCATTATCCTTGCAATTTCAATCTTTGTCTTCTATAAGACTAAGTTCGGTTTAAGACTTCGTGCGTGTGGTGAACATCCACAGGCTGCGGATTCAGTAGGTATAAACGTTTACAAGATGCGTTATGCAGGCGTAAGTATCTCAGGTCTTCTCGGAGGACTTGGCGGATATTTCTACGCTGTAGGTGTTATGGACGGTAACTGTAACGGACATACAGGAGTAGCAGGTTTCGGTTTCCTCGCACTCGCAGTAATGATTTTCGGACAGTGGAAGCCTGAAAAGATTTTCTTTGCGGCTCTCTTCTTTGCATTCCTCCGTACACTTGCATACTCGGTAGCTCTTATTCCGTTCCTTGATAATCTCGGAATTAATCAGGCATACTATAAGATGCTCCCATACGTTGCAACAATGGTTGTTCTTGCATTTACTTCAAAGAATTCAAGAGCACCTAAGGCAGAAGGTATCCCTTACGATAAGGGATCAAGATAACCCTGAAAGGAATTTTTATGAAAAGATTTTTAGCATTGGTACTGGTGATTGTGCTTGTATTATCACTTGCGGCATGCGGTGGCAAGAGTAAAAATAGCGATAATGAAATCGCCGGTTCCGATAATCCTTACGTAGTAATGGTAACTGACGAAAGCAAACTCGGCGACAATGCTTTTAACGACGCATGCTGGACAGGATGTAACAATGCAGCAGCAGAGTTTGGAATCGAAGTTTACTGTATTGAATCAGAAAATGCGGAAAGCTACGCAGACAGTATCGGAGAAGCTGTGGCTATGCAGCCTGAAATCGTAATCTGCGCAGGCTCAAATATGCAGAATGCACTTGTTGACATTGCACTTGCAAACCCTGAAATGAAGTTTGCAATTGTGGACGCAAGTAATGTAGGTGACAACGTTACAGGAATAACATTCAATGAACAGGAAGGTTCGTTCCTTGCAGGCGTTGCAGCAGCAATGATGACTGAATCGGAAATCGTTTCATTCATCGGTGGTGAACCATCAATTACTCTTGATAAGTTCCAGTACGGATTCGATGCAGGAGTTGCTACAATAAACAAGAACATTTACATCAATAACCAGTACATCGGAAACTTCACAGATGTTGAAGAAGCGGCGATGCTTACAAGTGCCCATGAAACACTTGGAACTGATGTCGTATATCATGCGGCAGGTGCTGCAGGACTCGGAGTAATCCAGTCAGCAGAATCAAATGGAATCTGGGCAATCGGTGTTGACCTTGATCAGTCGCATTTGTCAGAAACTGCTGTGCTCTGCTCAGTTGTAAAGAAGGCTGATGTTGCCGTTTTTGACGTTATAAAGAAGGTATACGAAGGCACATTTGATGGAGCTGATATAACTTATTCAATTGCTTCAGGCGCTATGGGAATCAGCGATAATGCAGGAAACCTCCCTGAAGAAGTTACAAAGGCAATTGAAGAGTATACAGAAAAGATTGCTGCCGGAGAAATTATAGTTCCATATAACTGGCAGACAAACTACGAATACAGACAGACGCTTAACTAGGAGTAACTATGGATAGAAGCGCATTTTTACCAATTTCAAAAAAGGACATGATCGAAAGAGGATGGAGCGAGGTGGACTTCGTAATCGTTACGGGTGACGCTTATTGCGACCATCCGTCTTTTGGTACTGCAATAATTGGAAGAGTACTCGAAGCAAGAGGTTATAAAATCGGTATCCTCGCACAGCCTGATTTCCACAGTGCTGAAGATTTCAAGCGTTTTGGAAAACCAAGACTCGGTTTTCTTATAAACTCCGGAGCGGTTGACTCGATGGTTAATCACTACTCAGTTTTCAAGAACAGGCGTAAGAGAGATGAGTATTCACCTGGCGGAGTAGCAGGAAAAAGACCTGACCGTGCAGTAATCGTGTATTCACAGCGTGCAAGAGAAGCGTACAAAGATGTTCCTATTGCAATCGGGGGTATCGAAGCTTCGCTCAGAAGACTTGCACATTATGACTACTGGGATGACAAAGTAAGAAGATCAATTCTTCTCGATTCAAAGGCAGATATCCTCATGTACGGTATGGGCGAAAGAACAGTGGTTGAGATTGCTGAAGCACTCGATTCAGGGATTGCAGCTTCTGACATCGGCTGGATCAGGGGAACTTGTGTAAAGGGCAAGATTTCAGAACTCGGTTTTGAACTTGATAATCCTGATGAAGACACTATCGTGCTTCCTTCATTTGAAGAAGTTTCAACTGATAAATCACGTTACTGCGATAGTTTCGCGCTCAGTTACTACAACAATGACTGTATCAACGGCAAGAGACTTATCGAGCCGTATGATAATAATATATGTGTAATCCAGAATCCTCCTCAGGATCCGCTTGAAAGACAGGAACTCGACGATGTTTACGATTATCCGTATGTCGGAACATATCATCCTGTTTATGAAAAGGACGGAGGTATTCCGGGTATTCAGGAAGTAAAGTTCAGCATCCAGAGCGTGAGAGGTTGTTTCGGCGGATGTGCATTCTGCGCGATTACTTATCATCAGGGCAGGGAAGTACGTTCGAGAAGTAAGGAATCAATCGTACGCGAAGCTGAAAAAATCACTAAATACCCTGATTTCAAGGGTTATATACACGACGTAGGAGGACCGACAGCAAACTTCAGACATCCGGCTTGTGAAAAGCAGCTCACTCATGGTGTATGTAAGAACAAAGACTGTCTGCATCCGGGCGTCTGCAAAAATATGATAGTTGACCATTCGGATTATCTTGATGTGCTTCGTGCAGTAAGAGGTGTTCCTGGAGTAAAGAAAGTATTCATCCGTTCAGGAATCCGTTACGACTATGCGATGGCCGACAAGAGCGATGAATTTATCCGTGAAGTCTGCAAGTATCATGTGAGCGGCGTACTCAAGGTAGCGCCGGAACATCTCTCAAAGAGAGTTCTTAATCACATGAGAAAACCTTCAATTGAAGTGTTTGATGCTTTTGCGGCAAAATATAAAAAGATCAACGAGGAACTCGGTAAGAAACAGTATCTTGTTCCGTACCTCATTTCATCACATCCGGGTTCAACACTCGATGATGCGATTGACCTCGCTTTGTATTTAAAGAGAACAGGATTCGTTCCTGATCAGGTGCAGGATTTCTATCCTACACCAAGCACACTTGCAACATGTATGTATTATACTGAAATGGATCCTTTTACAAGGGAACCTGTATATGTTGCAAAGAAACTTTCGGATAAGAAAATGCAGAGAGCACTCATGCATTTCCACAAACCTGAAAACAAAGAAACAGTTCTCAAGGCTCTGAAAGTAGCCGGAAGAGAAGAAGTAGCAGATATTTTATACGGTAATGCTGACTACGCAAAGAAAAGAGTAGCTCAGAAGAAGCAGAATAATAAGGATGGTCGCAGGAATGAGTCTAATAGAAATGCTTCCAAGAATAATAGAAGAAAGTAGAGCCGAATACGAAGAAGCAGTGGCCGGCAGTTTCCCTGAAACAGCATATGTTGGCGGAGACAGTACGGAAAACGTTCTTGCTGCCGGCGATAATATGGCTTTTATGAAAGCGCTCAAAAGTAAGTTCGAGGAGAGCGGGAACCGCGGCATACAGATGATTTATATCGACCCGCCTTTCTTCTCAAAGTCAAACTATGGTTCGGAAATCAAGCTTTCTTCAGAAAAACTCGGAAAACTTCCGACAATCAAACAGTTTGCATATCATGATTCATGGGAAGAAGGTACATTTGAGTATTTAAAGATGCTGTGTACACGTTTCTACATGATGAAGGACCTTCTTGCTGATGACGGCTGTCTTTGGGTTCATCTTGACTGGCATATCGTTCACTATGTAAAGATTCTTCTTGATGAAGTGTTTGGCGAAAAGAATTTCGTGAATGAAGTTATATGGCAGTATAAATCAGGCGGAAGCAGCAAAAAACATTATTCAAGAAAGCATGACACACTTCTTTTCTATGCCAAGGGTAAGAATTACTATTTCCAGGCCCAGCAGGAAAAGTCATATAACAGAGGATACAAACCTTACCGTTTCAAGGGCGTGAAGGAATATCGCGATGAAACAGGCTGGTACACTATGGTCAACATGAAAGATGTATGGCAGATTGATATGGTAGGTCGTACATCAGGTGAGAGAACAGGCTACGCAACGCAGAAGCCTGAAGCTCTTATCATGAGAATACTCGAAAGTTGCACGCGCCCGGGAGACCTTGTTGCAGACTTTTTCGGTGGCTCGGGAACACTCTGTGCGGCTGCTGAAAAGATGGGACGTAAGTGGCTGTACTGCGATCTTGGTGCTCTTGCAACAGGTTCGGCAGTAAAGAGACTTTCGAAGGAAGGAAGCACTTTCCTTATATCACAGGAAAGCAGTACAGACTTCGGCGAATGCGAAATCGAAGCAGAAGCTGTTCTTGAAACTGCAGGAGTAACAGAAAGCGGCCTTCTTACAGTAAGAATCACCGATTACAAGGTAAATGAACATTCGGATATTCCTGTAGATGACAAGAGTGTGCCGATTATAAAGGATGCGATGGAAAAGGATCCTCTCGCATTCATAGATTTCTGGAGTATTGATTATTCATACGACGGAAGTGTTCACAGAGCAGATGAAACATTTGGCAGAGACAAAAACGGAATTGCGCTCGAAGCTGTGAAACTCGGCGGAGTAAAACCGGGAACATTCGTAAACATCCGTGTTTATGACGTTTTCGGAAATACTGCTGAAAAAACTTTGGAGATTAAGTAATAAGGAGATTGTAATGGACGAAAAAATCCGTGAAGCAACTGAATCTGTTGCTTCAAGCGACTATAATTCAGAAAAGAAAAACTTAAAAGAATTCGCAGTTGATGCGCTGTTTATATTTACCGGCTGTATTGCCGGAGCTTTTGCAAGCATCGGCATTATGATTCCGAACGGACTCACAAGCGGCGGTATTACGGGAATCGCACGTATTTTAATGGGCTTTTGTGATATAAGCTTTTCCGTGCTGTATTACGGACTTGCAATCCTTGTTTTAATTCTTGCATTAGTATTTCTCGGCAAGAGAGAAGCTCGTAACATACTTCTTATGACACTGCTTTATCCGGCAGTTATGTTTGTGATGGAACGAATTCCTTCACTCATCCTTCTCGAAGAGTCTGACCTGATACTCGCAGCTGTTTATTTTGCAGTATTTGATGGTGTTTCGTACGGGCTTGTTCTTATGAGAGGTTATTCTTTCGGCGGTGCCGACACTCTTGCAAAAATCGTTAAGAAAAAGTTTTTACCGCATATTGATCTGAGTAAGATATTGCTTGTAATTAATTCATGTATTATCATATCTTCAGCATTTGTATATGGCAGAAACATAGCGCTCTATGCGCTTATCATGTCAGTTATTTCGACTAAGGTGATGGAGTTTGTAATGTTCGGCTTCGATACGAAGATTGTAAAGGTTGAAGTTATTACAAGCATGACTGAAGAAGTTGCAGATTACATCATGACTGAACTTGAACGTGGCGTAAGCATTGATTCAACAGTCGGTGCATATACTGGAGTTGAAAGAAAACGACTCGTAGTTTACTGCTCACCAAGAGAAAGTATGCTCGTAAAGCAGTTCGTAGCAAAGCATGACGAAAAGGCTCTCGTTACAGTGCTTCATGTGGATACTGTCTGGGGAGATGGATTCAAGGCAATCGACAAGGAATAGGGCTTGTCTTTTTAGCCCGTAGCATTGTCAAGCATCGGTGTTCGGTACTCACTTACGTCAATATTTATAGGCAAAATTATTGCAGTGTTGAATGTGATATTGTGCCCAAAACATGGTATTTATAGTGTTTTGGGCATAAATTCTTAAAAAATACTAACGAAAATAACGAATTCTTGCTGAAAAATCATGTATTTTGTGCCTATTTTTGATGATTAGGCTCTTTTAGGCAGTTTTTGTGCCTTGTAGAAGGCAGTACATTGCCTAAATTTATTGTTTTTACAAATATGGGGCATTAGCTTAATGGATAGAGTAGCAGCTTCCGACGCTGTTGATCCGGGTTCGATTCCCGGATGCCTCACCATTTTTACGAACAAAAAAGGCTTCATATTGAAGCCTTCAGACTGTAGACAAAGTCCCCGTGGCTCACAAGGCTGCGGGGATTTTCTTTTGCGTAAAAGCATGGCGTTTTGTGCTAGTAAACGTTGAGATTTCAACGTTTTTGTGATAAAATATTCTTAGAAAGGACGGTGCCGATATGCTTTCTAAGAATCAGAAAAATACTTCTCAAGTTCAGATGGTTTCTCTTGATCAGCTTGTTCCACAGGACCATCTTCTTCGAAAAATTGATAAAGCGGTTGATTTTAGCTTCATTTATGACCTTGTAGAAGAAAAATACTCCGCAGATACAGGTCGTCCAAGCCTCGACCCTGTAATGCTCATAAAGATTCCACTCATTCAGTACATGTATGGTATTAAGAGTATGAGGCAGACAATTAAGGAAATCGAAGTAAATGTAGCGTTCAGATGGTTCTTAGGCCTTGACTTCTATGATGATGTGCCGCATTTCAGCACATTCGGTAAGAATTACAAGAGAAGGTTTGAAGGTACTGATCTTTTTGAGCAGATATTTGTGCAGATACTTATGCAGTGTATGAGTCACAGTCTTGTTTCTACTGACGAAGTCTTTATCGATGCCACTCATGTCAAAGCCTGTGCAAACAGAAAGAAGGCAAAGAATATCCTTGTAGCAAAGAAGGCGGCACGTTTTTACGACGAAGCACTTAAGCAGGAAATTCAGAGTGACAGAGAAGCTCACGGCAAGAAGCCACTCAAGGATGATGAGGATAAGGATGACAACGACAGTGACAATACTTCAGGCGGCACCGGAGGAGAAGAGAACTCTGATTTAAAAGAACGTAAGGTCAGTACGACAGATCCTGAAAGCGGATGGTTTCATAAAGGAGAACACAAAGAAGTCTTTGCATACGCGATAGAAGCAGCGTGTGACAAGAACGGCTGGATTCTCGGATACACAATACATCCTGGAAATGAACATGACAGTATGACATTCCCAGCACTCTACGAAAAGCTTAGTGGTTTGTTCAAACTTGACAAGTTAATTCTCGATGCAGGATACAAAACACCAGCAATAGCAAAACTGCTTCTTGATGCAAATATCACGCCTGTATTTCCATACAAGGGACAAGGTGGAAAGAAGGGATTCATGAAAAAGCATGAGTATGTGTACGATGAGTATCACGATTGCTACATATGCCCTGAGAATCAGATTCTGACGTACCGTACAACAAACAGAGAAGGCTATCGTGAGTACAAGAGCAACGGTAACATTTGTGCAAACTGTCCTAGACTGAGTGAGTGCACAAAGAGCAAAAACCATGAAAAGGTCATCATGCAGCACGTATGGAATGACTACATGGAAATATGCGAAGACATCAGGTACACAACCGGTATGAAGGAACTCTACAACAAACGAAAAGAAACAATAGAGAGGATCTTCGGTACTGCGAAAGAGCATCACGGGATGCGATACACACAGCAGATAGGTAAAGAGAAAATGGCGATGAAAGTCGGCATGACTTTCACATGCATAAACATAAAGAAACTGGTAAACATCCTCGATATGAGGGAGAAAAGCAGGATAATGAAAGACTGTTTTTCTAAAAATGTCTTCAGTTTCGCTTAGCAAAGAAGAAAGTGTAACAAGAAAGGCCCTCGGCAATTGAATGCCGAAGGCCTTTTGTCTACAGTCTGAAGGCTTCATATTGAAGCCTTTAATTATTTTTTGTAAAGTTTTGCATAGCTGCCCGCATCGATAAAAGGTGATTTCGGGTCACGTTTGTCATAAATATGCTTAAGTCTTGAAAGAACTTCTTCCTTAGACTGAATGTGTCCGAACTGATGGCTGATTATAAATTTATCGCCTTTAAGTTTTTCAAAAATATTAATCTGTTCCTTTAAAAAACCTGTATTGAAGTACATGTGTGTAGGTTTGTAGCCCGGGTATGTCGAGTCTCCTACAAAAACATATTCATCATTTACTTCAAGACCGAGGCAGCCTTTGGCATGTGCTGCAGGTATATCAAAAAAGTGGAGTTTTACCCCGTCTTCAATTATGAGATGATTCTCAGGAACGATGCCGACCTTTGTATATTTCTTAGTATTAGCACCCTGATATAAATTCTCGAAATTGACTTTATGTATGTTTGATGCGTGATCCGGGTGGAAATGTGAAAGGATTACATTGATTTTTCCCTGAATTCCGCTGAGCTCATCAAGAGTTTCGCTACCGTTTCCAACATCATAAAGCCATGTGAATTCTTTTCCTTTTATAATTCCTATATCTGAAGAAAGAGGGTTCTTCTTTTCGGGAATATATGATAAATAATCTGTGATCGTAATAATGCTCATGAATACCTCCGTTTTGTCACTAGAACATTATATCCAATAAGTCGGATTTTGTAAATATTTGTGGTAATTAATGGTAACATATTCCGTTTTTTAGCTTTTTATGATAAAATACTCCGGTAGGAGATTATTATGAAAAAGACATTTTTATGCTTAGTGGCCGCTCTTGCTATGCTTTTCGGAAGCTTTGTAGTTTCTGAAGCAACACCGGTCATTACACAAGAGAATATAAAAGACGGACTTGATTTCTGCAAAGATTACCCGGTGACTCTTATGCTTGATGGAGAAACTATCGCTTTTTCAGAAAAGGATGTGCCTCCGGTTATCATTACGCCTGAAGGTGAGGAAAACGGTCGTACACTTATCCCTGCGAGAGCTCTTTTTGAAAAAGCAGGAGCTGTTGTAACGTGGATAAATGAGAGCCAGACGGTAATAATTGAGCACGGACAGTTCGTAATTGAACTAGTTATAGGAAGCAACATTGCACTCGTAAATGATGAGGAAAAAATGCTCGACGTTCCGGCATTCATAATCGACCATGACGGAGATTATTACGGAAGCACTATGATTCCTGTAAGATTTGTAGCTGAAAACCTCAGCTTCGGAGTAGAATGGGACGACGTTTCAAGAACGGTAAAAGTAAGTTCTCCGGTAATTGAACCAAACAGGGGAGACGTAGACAGACCGGAAATCACTTCAGGAAGTGCAATAGACACTACTACGAATCCGGCTATTGACGAAGTAACAGAAAGTGCAGTCGACACGACTCCGGGATACGAAATCATCGAGGGAGTAGCTTTCCCGGACTATGATATGACGACAATGCCTGCGCTTAATGAAGCCGCAAAAGGGATTTTAATTACTGTCGATGCAGGTCACGGCGGACGCGATTCAGGATCAATAGGCCATAGCAAGCAGCCTGACGAGCTCTATGAAAAGGATGTTAATCTTGCAGTCGCTTTAAGAGCTATAGAGCTGCTCGAGGAAGCAGGTTTTGAAGTATATGCTACAAGAACGGATGACTCATATCTTTATTACAAGACAAGAGCATATGATTCAAACGATGCAGGTGCGTATTTCCTCGTTTCGTATCATAACAATTCAATCAACGATCCGTCAATCAAGGGAAGCCTCGTATGCTACTATTCAAAATCTACTGAAGCAGGCTACAAGGTAAACAGTAAGAGTATCGCAAGCGCTGTGCAGAGTGAAATGGTAAAGGCTCTCGGAACTGAAGACAGAGGCATTTCCAGCAAAAAAGAACTTGCTGTATTAAATAAGTCGGTGATGCCTGCAATCATCATCGAGGGTGCGTTTATTTCAAACGAAGAAGATTTTGCAAAAATGAAAACACAGGAATATGCAGAGCGATATGCATGGGCGTCAGTAAAGGCAATCATCGAATCGTTCAATGCGGCATTCCCGGATAAAGGAATATAATAGTTATTGTTAAAGGAGTTAAGATTATGAGTATTCCACTTCTTATGTGCATGCTCGGCTCAGGCTATCTGGTTGGATACTTTTCACGTAAAAAGGGCATAGAAATAAAAGGTGTGATTACTGCGCAAATGACTGCAGTTGTTGTACTCCTCGCTATTATGGGAGCGAGAATCGGTGCTGACGAGCAGGTTATGGCGTCGATGGCATCAATCGGAGTATCTTCGGTAATACTCACTGTATTCGTATTTGCAGGAAGTATTTTTGCAGTTACTATCTTCCGTAAAATATTAGGAATTAACAGGGAGGGCGACAGAAAATGATAAAGACTGTTATAATCCCTATCATAGTCGGCATGGTGCTCGGATATGCGGTGCTTCCGCAGGAAACAGTCGATATGCTGATGGGCACACCGATTACGGTGCTTCTTGCCATTATGCTTTTCCTTGTAGGAGTACTTATGGGTCAGGACAAGGAACTTGCCGGAAATCTTAAAAAGACAGGTATAAGACTCTTTGCTTTCCCGATCGCAATGATTCTCGGTTCGCTTGCAGGAGCAGCACTTGCATCAATCATACTTCCTATTACGGCAAAAGGTGCCATGTCAGCTGCGGCAGGGCTCGGGTGGTACAGTCTGACACCGATTCTTATTGCTGATTATTCGGCAGAAGTAAGTGCCATAGCATTTCTTCACAATGTACTGAGAGAAGTTGTGGGAATGATACTTATTCCTTTTGTAGCAAAGCATTTCGGATACATAGAGTCAACTGTTCTTATGGGAACGGCAGGTACAGACGTAGGAATGATTCTTACGGGAGAAGCCTCGGGAAGAACAGATATCCCGATTTACTCATTTGTATGCGGACTCGTTCCACAGATTATCGTACCTTTCTTCGTACCGATGATTGTTGGTATCCCATTCTTACCGTAATAAAAACATTGAAGCGTCTTCGCTTGAGAATGTGTTGTATGAGCAGGCAGATGTTTTCCGAGGTGGGTGTTGAGTATCACCTCACACCGAGGAATTATCTGACTGCTCCTTTGTTTTTAAGTGTTTTTATTATTTTAAAATGCGAACAAATAATCGTGAACAAGTGTTTACATTATGCGCTAAATGTGATATTATGTTCGTAACAAATACGAACACCCGTTAAAAAGAAAGGAAAAGCGCATGGAGAACTTAAAAGAAAGAGAACGCGCGATTCTCGCGTATATGAAAGAGGAAATCAAAAAGAAGGGCTATCCTCCTACAGTGCGTGAAATCTGCCAGGCGTTAAATATCAAATCAACTTCGACAGCGCATAAAGATATAGACAGCCTTGTAAAGCAGGGATACATAGTGAAGGACCCTTCAAAACCAAGAGCTCTTATGCTCAAGGACACGTCGTTTTATTCTGATGACATAGATTCAGTTCCGAAGAATCCTCAGGGAATGATTAATCCGGATTCGGTGAAATATTCAAACGCTGAGAGAACTGATGTCGTTGACATTCCGGTTGTGGGAAGAATTGCTGCAGGTACTCCTATACTCGCTGAGCAGAACATCGAAGAAACTTTCCCTGTTCCTGCAAGATTCATGGGCAAGGGCACAAACTTCATGCTTACAGTAAGAGGTGAGAGCATGATTGAAGTCGGTATCTTTGACGGCGATTATATTCTCGTTCAGCAGCAGGATACAGCAAACAACGGAGATATCGTTGTTGCAATGGTTGATGGTTTTGAATCAGAAGCCACTGTGAAGACTTTCTACAGAGAAGCTGATCATATCAGACTTCAGCCTGAGAATTCTTCAATGTCACCGATTATTGTCAAGGATGTTAAGATTCTCGGTAAGGTCAGAGGAGTATTCAGATATTTCTAAGTTCCGATGAATCCTGTAACCATTGAAAAATTAACGATTTTCACCATTTTATAGTTGACATTGCAATATGCATATGTTATATTATTCAGGTAGCAAAGAAGAAGTTATCCGCTTCTCACCTTTTCGGCTCACGCTGACTGGGTTAATACATTGAAAAATACAGCGTTGCTGTGTTAGTGTGCGGATACTTCTTGTATCCGCTTTTTTATTGTTTAGATATCTGGGAGGTGTAGTACCATTAGCAAGGAAACATTAATTAACGAAGAAATTCGTGACAAGGAACTTCGTGTAATTGACACTGACGGAACAATGCTCGGAATTATGAGCAGAGATGAAGCGCTTGCGCTTGCAACAGAGAAAAAGCTTGATTTAGTAAACATTTCTCCAAATGCAAATCCGCCTGTATGCAAGATTCTTGATTACGGAAAGTATCGTTACGAACTTCAGAAGAGAGAAAAAGAAGCAAAGAAAAAACAGAAGACAATGGAAGTTAAGGAAATCCGCCTTAGCACATTCATTGAAGAACACGACATCGAAGTTAAGGCTAAGACTGCTATTAAATTCTTAAAGGCAGGAGATAAGGTTAAGGTTTCACTCCGTTTCAGAGGAAGAGAAAGAGACTACGTAGCTAAGGGCCAGGATGTTATGAACAAGTTTGCTGAAGTAGTTTCTGAAGTAGGAAATGTTGAAAAGAAGCCTGAATTTGAAGGCAGAAGCTTAATAATGGTAGTAGCACCAAAGACAGACAAATAATAAACCATAGTTTTTAATTAATCATAGGAGGATTTTTCATCATGGCGAAGAATAAGATGAAGTCACACAGAGGCGCTTGCAAAAGATTAAAGATGACAGGATCAGGTAAAGTTAAGAGAAATAAAGCTTACAAGAGTCATATCCTTACTAAGAAGTCAGCTAAGAGAAAGAGAGGCCTCAGAAAGGCTACTATGCTCACAAGCGCAGACTTAAAGAGAATGCTCAGATCAATGGCTAAATAGTTATAGGAGGTAAGGTTAAATGGCAAGAGTTAAAAAGGGCGTAAACGCACACAAGAGACATAAGAAGATTTTAAAGCAGGCTAAGGGCTTTTATGGTTTAAAGAGCAAGATTTTCAGAGCAGCTAACCCAGCTGTAATGAGATCATTAAGATCAGCATACGTTGGAAGAAAGCAGAAGAAGAGAGACTACAGAAGACTCTGGATTGCTAGAATCAACGCAGCAGCTAGAATGAACGACATCTCATATTCAAGACTTATGGATGGTCTCAAGAAGGCTAACATCGATATCAACAGAAAGATGCTCTCAGAAATGGCAATCTATGATGCTCCAGCATTCGCAGCACTTTGCGAAAAGGCTAAGGCAGCTCTCAAATAATTAAGAATCGACAACCTGATTTGACATGATTCGACCCCTTTGTTGGATATAATTGTATCTGACAAGGGGGTTTTTTAATTGGTTATTTATGCGGAATACTTATTTATTGAAAATTTTATAGCGGGGCTGTTAATACTGCTTCTTACAGGTAAAATCTGCGGACTGGAAAACAGTGCGGTGCGGGTAGGAATCGGAAGCATCGTCTGCGGAGTAAGCGCATTTGTAATATTTGTTGAAATGATACCGCTCATGGCCATTTTAATGAAGCTTCTGATTTCTTTTTCCATAATAATGATTTCGTATGGAAAAAGAGATATGACTATTAAAAGGATTATGCGAAGCATTGTCGTATTTTACATAGTAAGTTTTGTGATGGGTGGAGTGACTATTGCAGTAATGGGGCTTCGCGGCACTCAGGGGATATCTTCAAACGGATTTATATACACAAAGACTCCGACTTATATAACGGTTGCAGCGGGAATGGCCGTATCGTATGTCATAATGGAGCGTTTTATCGGATTTCTGAAGGAAAAGATAAATTCCGAAAGGCTGCTCCGGGAAGTCAGAATCAGACTGGGGGATGAAGAATTTGACTTGCTCGGATATACTGACACAGGAAATCATCTTAAGGATCCTGTGATGGGAAGGCCGGTCTCCGTTATATCAAAAAGCGCAGCCGACGCGCTTTTCATAATGGCCGGGGAGGAAGAAATGGAGAAACGTTACTGTACAGTTCCTTATATAAGTGCCGGAGTGCGAAAAGGAATGATGGACGGTTTCAGAGTCGATGAGATGATGGTTATTTCAGACCGGGGGAAAGTCTCGTATCGCTCAAGTATATTTGCCATCTATGATGGCGATTTCAAAGAACGTGACGGAGTAAGAGGATTTGACGTTTTACTGAACAGGGATATTGTAGAAAGGGGAGTTATTTAATGGGAATTGAGACTATGAGAAGAATACTCAGAAACTGGCTGGGTACGACTGCTGCGGAAGAATTTTTCTATATCGGCGGTAGCGATGTTCTTCCTGCGCCACTCTCGCACGAGGAGGAAAAGGAACTTCTTATTGCATTTGACGGTGGCAGTGAAGAAGCAAGAACGATTCTTATTGAGCGCAATCTGAGGCTTGTCGTTTACATAGCGAAGAAATTTGAGAATGCCGGGATAAATGTCGAGGACCTCATTTCAATAGGCACAATAGGCCTGATAAAGGCTGTAAATACTTTTAAATCGGACAAAAACATCAAACTTGCAACATATGCCTCAAGATGCATAGAAAATGAAATCCTGATGTTTCTCCGAAGAAATAACAAGACAAAAAATGAAGTTTCATTTGACGAGCCGCTGAATGTTGACTGGGATGGAAATGAACTTCTTCTTTCGGATATTCTCGGAACTGAAAACGATGTAGTTTATACTCATCTTGAGGAGGAAGTCAATCGTAAGCTTCTCTACCATGCGATGAATCAGCTGTCATTTCGTGAACGTCAGATAATGGAGATGAGATTCGGACTTGTAAGTGGCAGGGAGATGACGCAGAAAGAAGTTGCGGACAGTATGGGGATTTCGCAGTCATACATATCAAGACTTGAAAAAAAGATAATAATGAGACTCAGAAAGGAAATAAGAAAGCTCGGATAGAAGAGAATAAAATACCATACATTTGCGCATGATTATATCGAGAGATTAATGCGGCAAAGGGGAATGACATGTATGGTAAATAAAGTTGAAATATGCGGTGTAAATACTGCAAAGCTTCCTGTATACAAGGATGCTGATATGCAGGAGATGATGGTAAAAATCAAAGCAGGGGATAAAGAAGTCAGGGACGAGTTTATCAGAGGAAATCTGAGGCTTGTGCTCAGTGTCATCCAGAGATTCAATAACAGGGGAGAGAATCCTGACGATCTTTTTCAGGTCGGTTGCATAGGCCTCATAAAGGCACTTAATAATTTTGACCTTTCACACGGAGTAAAATTTTCAACATATGCTGTACCAATGATAATTGGAGAGGTGAGAAGATATCTGAGAGACAATAACGCAATAAGAGTTTCAAGATCGATGAGAGATACTGCATACAGAGCACTTGCTACTAAAGAGAGGTTATCAAGGGAACTTCACAGGGAGCCTCTTATCTCTGAAATAGCAAAAGAACTCGAAATCGAAACCGGTGAAATTATAAGAGCGCTTGATGCGATTCAGGAGCCTGTATCACTTTATGAACCTGTTTTTCACGATGATGGCGATGCCATTTATGTTATGGATCAGGTCAGTGATACAAAAAATACAGACACGCAGTGGGTTGAAAATCTGTCGCTTTCAGAGGCGATGAAGAAACTGAACCCGAGAGAAAGACACATCATAGAGCTTCGCTTTTTCGAAGGAAAGACGCAGATGGAAGTTGCAGAGGAAATCTCAATCAGTCAGGCACAGGTCTCAAGACTCGAAAAGAATGCACTTCAATATATGCGAAAATACATGTAAAGCCGGCAAAACTGCTTTATTAAAACTAAAGGAGCAGACGAATAATCCCTCCCTGAATGATGATTGTGACATTCAGTTCGGGAAACATTCGTCTGCTCTTATTACATTCAGTAAAGCGCAGTCACTTCAAGCAGTTTTGCCGGCTTTTATTTATTCAGTATATCGATAGTCGGATTTACCTTGTAGAGATCCTTTAATGCTTCGTATTCCGCACGTGCTTTTTTGTTCATCTTTGCATCCGGTTCCTTTACGGCGCGGATGAGGATGTTACGAGCTGTATGTTCAAGTGATGTAAACTCTACACATGATACTTTATATCCGGCTTCTTCAAGTTTGAGAGCACGAAGTCCGTCTGTAAGGATTTCTGTGAAACGATCCTTTAAGATACCGTGCTTGAGCATCGGATTAAGAACAGGTTCATTAATCTGTGAGAAAAGCTCGTGCTGACAGCATGGAACCGAAAGAATTACAGGAGCTCCCCATGTAACAGCATTTATAAGCGCATAGTCTGTTGCTGTATCACATGCGTGGAGTGTAACGACCATATCGGCATGATCGTTTGTATAGTCGGCAATATCTCCCATAAGGAAACGGAGGCCTTCGTAATTGAGTTCTTCAGCGATTCTGCTGCAGAGTTCGATTACGTCTTCTTTAAGGTCAAGGCCTACGATTTCAACGTTACGATTATTAAGAATCTTGAGATAGTAGTAAAGAGCAAATGTAAGATATGACTTACCGCATCCGAAATCTATGATTCTGAGAGGGCGGTCTTCCTTCGGAAGATATTCGAGTGCATCATCTACAATCTCGAGATAACGGTTTATCTGGCGATACTTTGAATAATGTTTCTTTACAACATTACCGTTTTCATCCATAACGCCGAGCCTTATAAGAAAATCACAAGGGACGCCATTCGGAATGATTCTTTTCTTTTCACGGTTGTGTGAAAGGATTCTGTCAGGTCTGTTTTCGCAGCATGCTGCCTGTTTTCTCATGATTTTAGGATTGTCAGGCTTTGATGCGAGTACCTGGATTTCTTCGAGTGCTGTAAAAGCATTTACCTGTTTGAAGTCACGGATGACAAGAGTCATTGCAAGTTCGACTGCTTCATCAGGTGTAAGGTTTTCGTGGAAGGCCTTATTTGTGTGGAAATATTCAGCCTGGAATTTATACTGGCTTCCTATCATCACAGGTCTTATTGTTACCTTTTTATAAGGAATTGATTTCTTTCTTAAACCTCCGAAAATGATTTTTGTAAGTACCGGTTCGCCGCTTTCGTTTTCATCAAATATTAAGTTTTCAAAGAGTTCTTTTAATTTTTCCATGGGACAATTATATCATATTGAAGATGATTTAAAAACCTCAATCAATGATAAAAAAATAACTATTCTTGCAAATATTCAGATATTTTGCTAATCTATATGTGTATAAAGATTTTGTAAAATAACACGGCATACTGTTTGGTTAAAACGGAAAATTTGCGGTAATACTAAACAGAAAGGCGGACAAAAAGGGATTATGCAGAGAATAGACAGTATAGTATTGAAGGAAACGAAGTACATCGCAGTTTTCATTATCTTTCTGAGCGTGATAATGCAGATTGTATTTGCTTTGCTTGGCTATTGGGATTTTACGGTTCTTACAGGAAACCTGCTTGCTGCGGCTGCAGCAATATTTAATTTTTTATGGATGGGAATAACGGTTCAAAAGGCCCTTGCCAAGGATGAAAAGGACGCACGTACAGCGATGAAAGCGTCGCAGGCCTTACGAACATTATTCCTTTTTGTTATTCTTGCTATCGGTGTACTTCTTGATTTTTTCAATACGATAGCAGTAATCGTACCGCTTTTCTTTCCACGTATAGCAGTAGCGATGAGACCGATGTTTGACAGAAAAATGGGTTCATAAAGCTTCGTTATCAGAAAGATGACAAAGGAGATGATAAATTAATGGAAAAGAGGAGTAAAGCTTTTAAGAGTATGGACATGCTGTATCTGGCAATGATTATTTTGCCTGTAGTGTGTGCTGTTGCATTAAAAGTTCTTACACAACCACCTTCAGATGGAATTGAAATTACGGGGGCACTGATCTATTTTGTTATAGATATGCCTATTCAGAAACTTTATATAACAGAGGCTCAGATTAATTCGTGGCTTGTACTTATTTCGCTTTTCGGGCTCTGCCTTTTCCTAACTCATGGCCTTGATGTAAGAAACACAACTTACAGGCAGAGAGTGGCAGAATGGATTGTAGAAAAGACAGAGAGCCTTGTAAAAGACAATATGGGTGAGTACTTCAAAGGGTTTGCACCTTTTATCGGAGCGATTATGGCTTTATCAGCATTTTCAAGCCTGCTTTCGCTTTTCGGACTCTTCCCGCCAACTTCGGATCTTAATATAGTGGCAGGATGGGCGATTGTAGTTTTCATCCTTATTACGTACTATAAGATGAAATGCGGACCACTTAATTATCTCAAAAGCTTCTGCGAACCAGTAGCGCTGCTCGCACCGATCAATGTCGTGAGTGAGATTGCAACACCGATTTCAATGAGTTTCCGTCATTACGGCAATATATTATCGGGAACTGTAATATCGACGCTTCTTGCGGCAGGTCTTACAGGGCTTTCTCAGTTTGTGCTGGGATGGATACCTGTGATTGGTGATCTTGCACTTCTGAGAATAGGCCTTCCGGCAATTCTTTCAATTTATTTCGATGTTTTCAGCGGTTGCCTTCAGGCATTTATTTTCGCGATGCTGACAATGGTATATGTATCCGGCGGATTTGATATGGATCTGTATTTCAGGAAGCATCCGGAAAAGGCCGATGATTACGAAGAATATATCGGAGATTATGGAGATTACTCCGAAACATACGAAGACTATATTGACAGTTATTAATTAATGGAGGTAAAGAAAAATGTTAGAACTTGCACTTGGTATTATTTTAGGTTGTTGCGCACTTGGTGCCGGCATGGCAATGATCGCCGGTATCGGTCCTGGTATCGGTGAAGGTAGCGCTGTAGCGAGCGCCTGCGAAGCAATCGGAAGACAGCCTGAAAGCAAAGGACAGGTAACTAGTACAATGCTCATGGGTTGCGCTATTGCAGAAACAACAGGTCTTTACGCGCTTGTAATTGCTATTCTTTTACTTTTTGTTGCACCAAAGATTCTTGTTGGCGTATTACTCGCAGCACTTTAAATAGAGACAAGAGAGGGAAGTGAAGATAATGCAGACACTGGAAATTATATCTGTCAATCTATGGAGCACAGTAATTTCTCTTTGTAATCTGCTCATACTCTATCTTCTTTTCAAAAAATTCCTGTATGAACCGGTAAAAAAGGTTATGCAGAAGAGACAGGATGAAATAGATGCTAAGTACATGACTGCAGACGTTGCTGAAATGAGAGCAAACGCTCACAAAAAGCAGTGGGAAGAAAAGATGGAAAACGCAGAAAACGAAGCTGCGGAAATCATCAAATCTGCAACTAATGATGCAAAGAGAAGAGGCGATACAATAATTGCCGATGCTCAGTACAAGGCTGACAGAATCATAAAATCAGCTGAAACTGAAGCTGAACTTGAAAAGAAGAAGGTTGAAAGCGATATCAAAAAAGAACTTGCAGGAGTATCTGCTGTTCTTGCTGAAAAGCTTCTCGAAAGAGAAATTCAGGCAGAGGATCACAGAAGTATGATCGATGCTTTCATCAAGGGAATAGGTGATAATGATGAAGAACATGAGTAAGGAGTTTGCTCTGGCACTTTTCATGCTCGCAAAGGAAGAAGAGAGGGAACATGAATACTTTGATGCTCTTGGGCTTGTAGCAGACGTTCTTACTGAAAATCCTCTTTATATGGATTTTCTCTCGTCACCGAGAATCACAAGAGAAGAAAGAGGCAAAGCCCTGAAGGAAGCTTTTGCAGACTTGGTTCCTTCAAATGTGATTAATTTTCTCCAGCTTATGAGCGATGAAGGTCAGGCGGACAATTATTATGACTGCGTAGCAGAATACAGACTTATGATGCTTCAGGATAACCAGATTTCAGAGGCGAAAGTTACAAGCGCAGTTGTTCTTACTGAAGAAGAAAAAAATCAGTTGCATGACAGACTTGTTAAAATGAGCGGACATCCGGTTGAAATGGAATACATGCTCGATGAAAATTTACTGGGCGGAATGATTGTTCAGGTCGACGGCAAGATTATAGACGGAAGTCTCAGGACAAAGCTCAGGGAAATGAAGGAAGTGATAGGTAAATGAGCGGAAAGACCGAAGCAATTGCTAAAGTTATAAAAGAGCAGATCGCTACCTATGAATCACGTATAGAAATGAAAGAAGTCGGAAGTGTAGTTCTCGTCGGAGACGGAATTGCGAGAGTATATGGTCTGAGAGACTGTATGGCCGGCGAACTTCTTGAATTTGAAGACGGTTCATACGGACTTGCGCAGAATCTCGAAAAGAGAACTGTATCGGTAGTGCTGCTTTCAAATGAAAATGATATAAGAGAAGGATCTTCTGTAAAGAGAACAGGAACAGTACTCTCAGTTCCTGTGGGAGAAGGACTTCTCGGCAGAGTAGTTAATGCACTTGGCGAACCGATTGACGGTAAAGGTCCGGTTGAAACTGCAGGAAGACGTCCAATCGAGTCAGAAGCGCCTGGTATTATCGAAAGAAAGAGCGTTTCAGTACCGCTCCAGACAGGAATCAAGGCTATTGACAGTATGATTCCTATCGGAAGAGGTCAGAGAGAACTTATCATCGGTGACCGTCAGACTGGTAAAACTGAAATCGCAATCGATACAATAATCAACCAGAAGGGTACGGGAGTTATCTGTATCTATGTTGCAATCGGACAGAAGAATACTTCAGTAGTACAGCTTGTAGAAGAACTTACAAGAGCAGGTGCTATGGAACACACAATCATTGTAGCGGCTTCAGCATCAGAAAGCGCTCCGCTTCAGTATGTTGCTCCGTATGCAGGATGTGCTATGGCTGAGTACTTCAGAGAGCAGGGCAAGGACGTTCTTATCGTTTACGACGATCTTTCAAAGCACGCCGTGGCATACAGAGCTCTCTCACTCCTTATAAGAAGACCACCGGGAAGAGAAGCTTATCCGGGAGATGTTTTCTATCTCCACTCAAGACTTCTCGAAAGAGCTGCCTGCGTTGACGAAGAATATGGCGGAGGCTCAATTACTGCGCTTCCTATTATTGAAACTCAGGCGGGTGACGTTTCGGCATATATTCCGACAAACGTAATTTCGATTACTGACGGCCAGATATTCCTTGAAACGGAACTCTTCCATTCAGGTGTTATGCCTGCGATAAACCCTGGTATTTCAGTAAGCCGAGTTGGAGGTTCAGCACAGCTGAAAGCGATGAAAAAAGTATCGGGTGAACTCAAGATTCTCTATTCGCAGTACCTTGAATTAAAGTCATTTGCACAGTTCGGATCAGACCTTGATGAAGATACAAAGGCAAGCCTTGCTCTTGGTGAAAGAATCGTAGAAGTTCTTAAGCAGAACAGAAATGCTCCTGTCAGAACAGGATGTCAGGTTGCCATCGTTTACGCTGTAATCAACGGTTATCTCGGACATGTTCCTGTAAACAAGGTTAAGGAATATGAAGAAAGACTCTACAATCATCTTGAAACACGTTATCCAGTTCTTCTTGAAAGATTTGAGACAGGTTTCTTTGATGATAGTGATGTAGAAACACTCAAGAAAGCACTTGAAGAACTGAGGTGATCTTATGGGTGCCGATATTAAGAATCTGCGCGTTCGTATAGGAAGTGTTGACTCGACACTGCACTTTACGAAGGCTATGGGTCTCGTGGCATCCCTTAAGGTAAGAAAAGCTACGAGTGCCATGGAAAAAAGCCGTGAATACGAAGCAGCTATAAACAACGTTATTTCTATGCTCACATCTTCACCAGAGGCCAAAAGAAGCCCTTACATGAAGAAACGTGAAGGAAACAGGACAAGACTCATTGTTATTTCAGGCGACAGAGGACTTGCGGGCGGATACAACAACAATATCTTCAAACTTCTCCGCGATTATCCTGACGCAGAAATAATTCCTATCGGAAAGAGAGCTTGTGATAAGTTTTCGGGACGATATCATGCGGAGCATTTCATTTACGACTATGCTCTTGATATCGCTGAAAAGCTTCTTCAGGATTTTGTGGAAGAAAAGTTTGACAGACTCGGAATCGTATGCACAAGATACAAAAATATTCTTTCACAGGAAGCACAGATCAAGTGGGTACTTCCTTTCACAGCAAGTGAAGAGGCTGTTCAGCATTCTGTAATATTTGAGCCGGATGAGCTTACTGTTTTAAATGAAGTTGCTGAAATCTGTGTAGCGAGCACTATTCTTGCATCCGTGCGTGAAAGCTTTGCATGCGAAATCGTAGCAAGAAAGAATGCGATGGATACTGCAAGCAAAAACGCACAGGATATGCTTGACGATCTTCAGCTTGAATACAATATGGCTCGTCAGAGCTCAATCACTCAGGAAATAACGGAAATTGTAGCGGGAAGTGAAGAATAGATATGGAAGATAACATTATAATCAAGACTAAAAACGGAACCGTGGCTCAGGTTATGGGACCTGTAGTCGACGTGTATTTTGAAGGCGGTGTACTGCCTCCGATATTCAACGCTCTTGAAATCGATATGGGTGACAGGACTATAACTATTGAGGTCGCACAGCATATCGGTGACAATATGGCGCGCTGCATAGCGATGAATTCAACCGATGGTTTAAGACGTGATATGGAAGTTATGGACACAGGTGGTCCTATAACAGTTCCTGTCGGAAGAGAAACACTCGGACGTATCTTCAATGTACTCGGGGATGTAGTAGACAGAAAGCCTGTCCCTGAAACAGAAGAAAGATGGAATATCCACAGACCTGCTCCGAAGTATGACAGACTTTCAACTTCGAAGGAAATACTTGAAACAGGTATCAAGGTTATCGACCTTCTATGCCCATATTCAAAGGGCGGAAAAATCGGACTTTTCGGCGGTGCCGGAGTAGGAAAGACTGTTCTTATCATGGAACTTATAAACAATATCGCAAAGGAACACGGAGGCCTTTCGGTATTTACAGGAGTTGGTGAACGTACGCGTGAAGGAAACGACCTTTATTATGAAATGAAGGAATCAGGCGTACTCTCAAATACTACGCTTGTCTACGGCCAGATGAACGAGCCGCCTGGAGCGAGAATGCGAGTTGCGCTTTCGGGCCTTACAATGGCGGAATACTTCAGAGATGAAGAAGGACAGGACGTGCTCCTCTTTATCGATAATATTTTCAGATTTACACAGGCAGGTTCCGAAGTTTCAGCGCTCCTCGGACGTATGCCATCTGCCGTAGGGTATCAGCCTACGCTCGCAAATGAAATGGGCCAGCTTCAGGAAAGAATCACTTCGACAAAGAAGGGTTCAATCACATCCGTACAGGCTGTATACGTTCCTGCGGATGACCTTACTGACCCGGCGCCTGCGACAACATTTGCTCATCTTGACGCTACTACAGTACTTTCAAGAAGTATCGCATCGATGGGTATTTATCCGGCAGTTGATCCGCTTGATTCAACAAGCCGTATCCTTTCGGCTGAAGTTCTTGGAGAAGAACACTATAATGTAGCAAGAGAAGTTCAGAGAATTCTCCAGAGATACAAGGAACTTCAGGACATCATCGCAATCATGGGTATGGACGAACTTTCAGACGAAGACAAGCTTCTCGTACAGAGAGCAAGAAAGATTCAGAGATTCCTCTCGCAGCCGTTCACAGTTTCAGAAAAGTTTACAGGTGTTCCAGGTGAATATGTTCCTGTAGAAGAAACACTCCGTGGCTTCAGAGAAATCATCGAAGGAAAGCATGACAATCTTCCTGAGGCGGCATTCCTCCTCGTAGGAACTATTGATCAGGCTGTCGAAAAGGCAAGGAGGCTGAGACGTTGAGCGTGCTAAAACTTACTATTTCAACGCCCGACGGTAACATTTTCGAGGGAGATATAAAAGGTATTTCGCTTCGTGGAACAGAAGGTGACCTTGCGGTGCTGCCGGGACATATTCCCTTTATTACCGCAGTAAAACCGTGTGAGTGCCATATAGAGCTTCCCGACGGGAGTATGAATGTCTGCCACACGACAGGTGGTATTCTGACTGTTTCCGGAGATACTGTTACACTGCTTTCGGGCGGTATGACACTGGATTTACACCATTCGGATCATACAGACCATTTCGACGAAATATATTAATAAGAGAGACCGTGTTTTTTAAGGCACGGTCTTTTTTAGTCCGGGTTTATAAAAGGAACATCAAGGTATTCAGTGATTGAAAGAACAAGATTCTTTGCTATTTCACCTATGTTTTCTGCTATCCAGGTCATATCACTGTAATTATCATGATATGCAATCTCTATAAGTAATGATGTAGCGCGAGTCCTTCTCAGTTCAGCGAGTGTCGTATTCGGAATCGTTGTTACAAGAGCAGGCTCAGGATAGATGGCTTTTAAATTCATTTCAAATATTTCAGCTGCTTCTTCGGCATCGTCGCTGTATGCGTAATAATAGATGTCCGGCCCCATAAGCATCCCTGCAAGGTTTTCAGGCGAAGCGTTTGAATGAAGTGCAAGATGAAGATCGTAATCTCCTGCATTTGACTGTGCTATAACCTGCGAGAGTGTGTCATATGGATTGTTTCTCGTAAATGATATTCCGCTTGCACGAAGATAAGGAACCATGGCATCTGCTATAAGATTCATATAGTATTCTTCGCTTTCACCAAGAATCGTTTCATTAAAATCCTGAACGGACGGACTAAGGTATATGCTCGGCATAATTTTCCTCCAATATATAAAGTATGGTTCAGTATATGTATTTTGTATCTTGTTGTTACAAAGTAAAAAAATAGTAATAATATAAGAAAAATGAGGACAAGAAGGCTTACATGTGGTATAATTTTTATTGCATAGGCGAATTTTTTGTGTTAAAATACATAATTGAAAGACAAAATTGTTTTGAAAAATAAATTTTCAAATAAAGAGGCAAAAAACAGTGGGTAACAAAGAAAAAATTATTAACATCGCAGTTATTGCACACGTAGATGCCGGTAAGTCGACACTCGTTGATGCGTTCCTGAATCAGAGCGGTGTTTTTAGAGCAAACGAAGAAATTGTCGACTGTGTTATGGACAGTGACGACATTGAACGTGAAAGAGGAATTACTATTTACTCAAAGAATTGCTCTGTAATGCATGGAGATGTAAAAATCAATATTGTAGATACCCCCGGACATGCCGACTTCTCGTCAGAAGTAGAAAGAATCATGAAGACCGTAGACACCGTTATCCTTCTTGTCGATTCGTCAGAAGGACCGATGCCTCAGACAAGATTCGTTCTCAAGAAGTCGCTTGAACAGGGACTTAACCCGATTCTGCTCATCAATAAAATTGATAAGAAAGATGCAAGAATCGATGAAGTTGTTGACGAGGTTTATGAACTTTTCATGGATCTTGAGGCAAACGACAAGCAGCTCGATTTCCCTATTCTTTACGGAATCGCCCGCCAGGGGATTGTAGTTTACGATCCGGCTGACGCTGCAGAGGTTGCAGACCTTACAGTTGACAAGAAGATGAAGAAGAGCCCTCAGGGAGCTTTCGGACTCAGTCTCGATCCGCTTTTCGAGACAATAATAAATCATTGTGAATCATATCCTGATCGTGATGATGAAAACCTTCAGTTCCAGGTATCAACGCTCGGATACGACGATTATATCGGACGTCTTGGAATCGGAAGAATTACAAAGGGAACTATTCACGAAGGTGAAACAGTTTCAGTATGCAAGGCTGACGGAAGTGTTGTACAGAGAAAGGTGAACCAGGTATTTGTATACCGCGGTCTCAAGCGTATGGCAGTTCCTCAGGCAGGCTCAGGAGACATCGTAGTAGTATCAGGTATTGCAGATATTTCAATCGGTGAAACAATCTGTGCGCTTGGAAAGCCTGAACCTATGGAAATGATTCACATTGAAGAGCCTACGCTCTCAATGAATTTCATTGTAAACAAGTCACCATTTGCCGGTAAGGTAGGCAAGTTCGTGACATCAAGACATATAAAGGAAAGACTCGAAAAGGAACTTGAAGTAAATGTAGGTCTTCTCGTAGAAGAAACTGGTTCGACAGACAGTTTCAAGGTATCTGGAAGAGGCGAACTTCACCTCTCGATTCTTATAGAAAATATGAGAAGAGAAGGTTATGAACTTGCAGTTTCAAAACCTGAAGTAATCATGAGAAGAGGACCTCTCGGCGAAACACTCGAACCTATCGAAGAAGTAGTTATAAGTGTTCCTGAAGAGTATTCCGGCACAGTAATAAACAAACTCAATATAAGAAAAGGCCTTATGAAGCAGATGAGCGGAGACGGTGGTTATGTGAAACTTGAGTATCTCGTTCCGACACGTGGCCTCCTCGGATATCGTTCGGAATTCATAAACGATACGAGAGGCGAAGGAACTATGGTACGCCGTTTTGACAGCTTTGATACGTATAAGGGCGACATTCCTCAGAGAACAAACGGAGTTGCAATCGCACAGGAAGAAGGTGTGTGCACAGGATATGCACTTTTTAACATCCAGGAGCGTGTTCAGATGTTTGTAGAGCCTGGAACAAGGGTATATGAAGGAATGATAGTAGGAATGAATTCAAGAGGCGATGACATGGTCGTAAATCCATGCAAAGCAAAAAAAGCTACAAATATGCGTGCAGCAGGTTCTGATGACGCAGTAAAGCTTACGCCGGCAAGGGTATTCACACTTGAAGAGGCACTTGAATTTATTAATGATGATGAACTCGTGGAGGTAACTCCTGAGGATATAAGGTTAAGAAAAAAACTGCTTCATGAACTCGAAAGAAGAAGAAGCAACAAAATTTACGAATAAGATATTGCTAGTAAGTTGAAAAAGAAGAGGTATTATTAAATGAGTAAAGAAATAAGAAACTTCAAAAGAGTACTGGTGGCTAACCGTGGTGAAATCGCCATCAGAGTACTCCGCGCCTGCAGAGAGCTCGGTATCAGATCGGTAGCTGTGTATTCTGAAGAAGATAAGAATACGCTTTTCAGAGAAAAAGCAGATGAAGCATACCAGATTGGTAAGGGAAAGTCACCGGTTGACGCATACCTTGGTATTCAGGAAATCATCGAACTTGCTAAGAACAAGGGCGTAGACGCTATCCACCCTGGTTACGGTTTCCTTGCAGAAAACGCTGAGTTTGCAAGACTCTGTGAAGAAAACGGTATCGTTTTCATCGGACCTAACCATCATATGATGAACGAACTCGGTGACAAGATTGCTTCAAAGATCGTTGCTCAGAGAGTTGGCGTTCCTACAATCCCTGGTGTTGATGTTGCTATCCAGACTGACGAGGAAGCTCTTCGCATCGGTAAGGAATGCGGATACCCTGTAATCCTCAAGGCAGCAGCAGGTGGCGGCGGACGTGGTATGCGTATCGTAAGATCAGAAGAAGAAATGGTAGAACAGTACCGCGCTGCAAGAAGTGAAGCCAAGAAGGCGTTCGGTATTGACGACGTATTTATTGAAAAGTATCTCGAAAAGCCTAAGCACATCGAAGTACAGGTTCTCGGTGATAACTACGGAAACCTCGTACATCTCGGCGAAAGAGACTGCTCAATCCAGAGAAGACACCAGAAGGTTATCGAATTTACTCCTGCACTCTGCATCAACGAAGAACAGAGACAGGCTATCTGTGCTGACGCACTCAAGCTTGCAAAGTCAGTTAACTACAGAAATGCAGGTACAGTTGAATTCCTTCTCGATAACGATGGAAAGCACTATTTCATCGAAATGAACCCAAGAATCCAGGTAGAACATACAGTAACTGAAATCGTAACTGAAATCGACATCGTTAAGGCTCAGATTATGATCGCACAGGGTTACAGTCTTGATTCACCGGAAGTAAATATTCCTAGTCAGGATGCAGTTAAGTCAAGAGGTTATGCTATCCAGTGCCGTATCACTACAGAAGACCCTAACAACAACTTCGCACCTGACACAGGTATCATCGACGTATACAGAACACCAGGCGGTCTTGGAATCAGACTTGACGGTGGTAACGGATTTGCCGGAGCACACATCATGCCTTACTATGATTCACTTCTCGTAAAGGTAACATCATTTGGCAGAACATTTGCTGACGCTACAGAAAAGGCAAAGAGCGCACTCCGTGAAACTAAGATCACAGGCGTTAAGACTAATATTCCGTTCCTCATGAACGTACTCAACCATCAGGAATTCAAGACTGGTATGTGTAACACAGGATTCATCGCTGACAATCCTGAACTCTTCAATATCAGTGCAGGTACAGACAGAGAACTCAGAGTACTTAACTTCCTCGCAAACAAGGCAGTTAACGAAATGAAGGGACCTAAGCCTGATTTCAACGTTCCTGTATTCCCAAGAGTAAAGCCTGAACAGCTCGCTCAGCTCCGCGGAACTAAGCAGATCCTCGACGAACTCGGACCTGAAAAGTTCTCAAAGTGGGTACTCGATCACAAGGGACTCCTCATCACAGATACAACAATGAGAGACGCTCAGCAGTCACTCATGGCAACAAGAGTAAGAACTGTTGATATGGAAAAGATTGCTCCTGCAACAGCTTTATATGCAAAGAATCTCTTCTCAGTTGAAATGTGGGGTGGAGCTACATTTGATACAGCATACAGATTTCTCAAGGAATCACCATGGGAAAGACTCCATACATTAAGAGAAAAGATGCCTAACATCCTCTTCCAGATGCTCATAAGAGGTGCTAACGCTGTAGGTTACAAGAACTATCCTGATAATGTAATCAGAGAATTCGTAAGAGAATCAGCAGCATCAGGTATCGACGTATTCAGAATCTTTGACTCACTCAACTGGATTCAGGGTATGGAAGTTGCTCTCGATGAAGTACTTAAGCAGGGTAAGATTGCTGAAGCATGTCTCTGCTACACAGGTGATATTCTCGATGACAAGAGAGAAAAGTACAACCTCAAGTACTATGTAGAAATGGCTAAGGAACTTGAAAGACGCGGAACTCATATCCTCGGTATCAAGGACATGTCAGGTCTCTTAAAGCCTATGGCTGCAAAGAAGCTCATCGAAACACTCAAGCAGGAAATCGGTATTCCGGTTCACTTACATACACACGATACAACAGGTAACGGAGTTGCAACTGTACTCATGGCTGCTCAGGCAGGCGTTGACATCGCTGACACAGCATTCAACTCAATGTCAGGTCTTACATCACAGCCGGCTCTCAACTCAGTAGTAGCAGCTCTCGAAAATACTCCATTTGATACTGGTCTTGATCTTGATGGAATCCAGAAGATTTCAAACTACTGGGAAGCAGTAAGACCTGTATACAAGGGATTTGAATCAGATCTTCTTGCTGCATCAGCTGAAATCTACAAGTACGAAATCCCTGGCGGACAGTATTCAAACTTAAAGGCTCAGGTAGAAAGCTTCGGACTCGGTCACAGACTTGAAGACGTTAAGGAAATGTATCGTCAGGTTAACCTCATGCTCGGAGATATCGTAAAGGTTACTCCTTCATCAAAGGCAGTAGGCGATATGGCTATCTTCATGGTACAGAATGACCTCACTCCTGAAAACATCTACGACAAGGCTCAGGGAATCGACTTCCCGGATTCAATCGTATCATTCTTCGAAGGTATGATGGGTCAGCCTCAGGGCGGATTTGATCCTAAGCTTCAGAAGCTCGTATTAAAGGATAAGAAGCCTATCACTTGCAGACCTGGAGAACTTCTCCCACCTGAAGATCTCGATTCAATCCAGCAGATGCTCGTAGAAAAGTATAAGATCAAGGGTACTAGAAGACAGGCTCTCTCATATGCTCTCTATCCAAAAGTATATGAAGATTACGTAAAGGTTGTTAAGACAGACGGTAACTTCAGATACATGGGTTCAGATATCTTCTTCCATGGTCTTGCAGAAGGCGAAACTTGTGAAGTTAAGGTTGCAGAAGGTGTTGAACTCGTAATCAAGCTCGTTGAAATCCGTAAGGTTGATACTGAAGGTTTCAGAGAAGTTGTATTTGAAGTAAACGGTAACAGACGTGTTGTTAAGGTTAAGGATACTATGGTTGACGTATTTGCATATACTTCAAACGTAGAATTTGCTAACCCTGATGATCCGGCTGAAATTGGTGCAAACATCCCTGGTAACATCCTCAAGGTTCTCGTTAAGGAAGGCGACGAAGTTGAAGAAAAGCAGCCGATCGCTGTTATCGAAGCTATGAAGATGGAAACAAATATCCTTGCAACTATCAAGGGTAAGGTTGATAAGATCTGCGTTAAGGAAGGCGAACAGGTTAAGTCAGGCCAGCTCGTAGCTAAGCTCAGCCACTAATTTAAAAATTTATATTATGTAATTAAAGTGCCTGGTTATCCGGGCACTTTTTAAGTAATTCATAGCATAAAAAAACCGGCAACTGCCGGTTTTTTGAATTATTATAGTGTTCCGAAAGCATCGAGTGCGCCGATGATATCGTTTATTATATCTTCAGGCTCTTCGATACCGACTGAGATTCGGATGAGACCTTCTGTCATGCCCATTTCAACGAGCTGTTCAGGTGTGAATTCAGTACGGAAGCCTGTAGCAGGGTGAGCAAATGAAGTACGGAAACCACCGAGTGTACCAAGATACTGAACCATCTTGAGTCTGTGGATGAAATCATCAACCTTGTCACGATCGTCTTCCATAAGGAACGATATCATAGGACCTGCACCGTTAGGGAACATTTCCTTACCGAGTTCATAGTAAGGGCTGCTCTTGAGACCTGGATAATTAACCTGACGAACTCTAGGGTCCTTTTCGAGCGCTTCAGCAAGCTTCTGCGCATTTGAAACAGCCTTCTGCATACGAAGTCCGAAAGTACGGATACTACGAAGAGCGAGCCATGAGCTGTTTGCATCGAGACAGCCTCCGAGCATGTAATATGTGTGCATGATGCTGTCGATGATTTCAGCAGACGCTGTGATTGAACCTCCCGTAACGTCGCTGTGACCGTTTATAAACTTTGTAAGACTGTGTACAACGATATCTGCCCCCATTGTAAGAGGATTTGTAACATACGGTGTTGAGAATGTATTGTCGATTACGAGTAATGCACCTGCATCTTTTGAAATTTTGCTGATTTCCCTGATATCAACCAGGCTGATGAGAGGGTTTGATATTACTTCGGAATAGAGCATTTTTGTATTAGGGCGGATTGCCGCTTTTACTGCTTCGATGTCTGAAAAATCAACGTATGTTGCTTCAACTCCGAATTTACCGAGAAGAATATCAAAAACCTCAATAGTTTCACCGTAAATTGCATTACTTGCGACTACGTGATCTCCCTGTTTGAGAAGAGCGATGAGAGGTGTTGAAACTGCGGCCATTCCCGATGAAGTGATTATTGTTTTTTCGCCCTTTTCGAGGAATGAGATAGCTTCGCCGAGTAGTTCTCTGTTAGGATTTCTTGAGCGGCTGTAGAAGAAGCCTTCACCTGCATTTTTCTTATCGTAGTCGCGAGTATCTTTTACTCTGTAAGCAGTAGCATGGTAAATGGCCGGTGAATCAGGAAACATAGTGTCGCCTTCAACATCGGCGCCTGTATAGAGCATCAGAGTTTCATATTTCATTGGATCTGTCATAGGATTACCTCCTGTATCATTAACTACAAAATAATGTGGATTTGAGTCTATATTATCAGTATTTTCAGAATTCGTCAATTGTTAGTATAGTATGCCTCCATATGTAAAAACTAATCATAGTTTTATATACGGAGGTTTTGTTTTGGCAGGTAAAGGTATTGATCTTTATGATTTTTATGTGCGGGAAGTTAAAAAGGAACTTGAGAGAGGAAAGAGCTTTGATGTAATAGAAAGAGAGATATGTATAGGCGGTCGTGACGCAACCTTCTTCTTTGTGGACGGTCTTACTGAAGCCAGCAAGATGCAGTGGGTATTATCGTTTCTCATGGATATTGATGAGGTGCGTATGAAAAGGGTAATTGATAGTGAAGACTTTCTGAAGTATGCACTTCCTTATCATGATGTAATACTTGAAACGAGTCTCCCGAATGTAATGAGGTATCTGTACTCAGGTATGGTTCCTGTAATGGTAAAAGGACTTGATAAGGTTGTTATTCTTGACTCAAGAGATTACCCTTCAAGAGGAGTTGAAGAGCCTTCAAAGGAGAAGAGCCTTCGTGGTGCAAAAGATGGTTTTACAGAAGGTTTTATGACAAATATTGCTCTTGTGAGAAGGCGTCTCAGAGATTCGAGGCTGGTGTTTGAGTATCATACAATAGGCAGTGAAAGTAAGACTGATGCGGCTATCGTGTACATGAAAGGACTCGCTGACGAAGAGTGTGTAAAACTACTCGGCGATAAGATAAAAAATATCAGAAAAAGCAGTCTCGGAGCATTTGATCAGACTCTTGTTGAATCTATTCTGAGAAGTGAACTTGAAGATGAGGGAAAAAGAACAAAAAACAGCCGATTCAGATTGAAAGTAAAGCACTTCATGGCATGGCTCAATCCTTTTCCGAAGGTAAGATACACGCAGAGACCGGACGTGGTCGCAGCACATGTAGAAGAGGGGAAGATTGCAATAATACTTGACAACACTCCGACGGTATTGCTTCTTCCGGCTTGTATTTTTGATTTCGTTCAGGATGTCGATGATTATTATTTCCCGCCGCTTACAGGCAATTACTTCAGACTTCTGAGGATAATGAATGTATTTCTTACAGTATTTGCAGTTCCTGTATATTACATGATGGCAGAAGAGTATATTCCTGTTTATGACGGTATACGTTTCTTTGTGCCTGATACTGATTTTGCCGTATCACTTTTCTGGCAGTTCATTATCATTGAAGTTGCGATAGATGCACTTAAACTGGCATCGCTGAACACTCCTGAATCGCTTGGAATGTCGCTATCTGTGATCGGAGCACTCATTCTTGGAGAGTTTTCAGTAAGCTCAGGATGGTTTATTCCGCAGACGATACTTGTTATGGCAGTAGTAGCGCTTGCAAGTTTCACGCATCCGAGCATTGAACTCGGATATGCTGTAAAGTTCTCCAGAATTACAATACTGATTGGTGCTGCTCTTGGTGGAATGCTCGGAGATACAATCATGACAGGTGCAGGCATATCATCAATAATTGAGGCAGGCATCACAGTAACAGCGGGAACGTTTGCGATTGCCGGAGCTTTTGTATCAACAGTAATAATTATTATAATCATGGTGGCAACAAAAACGCTTCTCGGTACACCATATCTTTATCCGCTTGTCCCATTTGAATGGAGTAAACTCAGGAAGCTTATATTTCGTACAGCAGAATAAAAGTCAGCGATTAAAGCTGACTTTTTTATATGTTCAGAGGAGAATTCTGACCAAAAGGTCCTTCGATATTGTAATAAACGTAGAATAGCTTTATTGAGTAGGAGTCGATAGTAAAGACATTTCCTGTCGAAGCATCCTGAAGCAGGAGATAGTTTATTCCGACACCGATAAGATATCCGTACCTGATTTCAACATCGGTTGAATTTATCTGCTGTTCGACTCTTACGTATCTGCCGATTTGCGTGCGGTAAAAGCCATTCAGATACTGAAGTGCATCATAATTCAGTGTTTCGCTGTAACCGGGTGGGAGAAGCGGATTTTCTGGAACCTGAAATGAAGGTGAGCCGGGAATGATTTCGGGAGCGGGTTCCAGAGGAGCATCGCTTCCGGGAATAAATCCCGGGTTAACATCAATGGCCGGTGCATCCCACCAGTTTCCGTAAGTAGTTACAACTTCAGTCATTTCTTCTCTTGGTAATGTTTTAAACGTTCCGTTTCCGCTTGCAGAGCTGTTTGTTTTCTTGGAGATTCTGCGATTCCCGGAAACATTCATATTGTCACAGCATTGTGCCATGTTGTTACCTCTTTTCATGATTAAGTTTCGGCATAGTGTACGGTCGGAACATAGAAACAGTGATCTCCGACCCGGTTGTGGATTACACCAACATTAGTGGGAAAGTATCTGGGACAAGTCTGACTATATGGATTAAAAAAGAAAAGAGAGTGGTCAACACCCGGAAGTCTCCCTCCGGAAAGAGCCCAGTCAACGATTTCATAGTGAATAGTGTCAGGAGTCATATTATATACATTCTGGGAATTATATTCGCCACCGACCGATGTACGCATGCATACGAACTGGTTCGGCTGTTCGATTACAGCCCTTACATTGCCACCGCGATTGATTCTTGAAAATTCACCATAGTCGATAGTTGCTCTGTTCATTATTACCGTTGCAACAGCCCGCATACCGCTGTCACCTTCGCCCCCTGCTTCACACTGCACTAGTCTTGCAAAAAGCTCCCTTGTATCAAGCGCCATAAATCCACATCCTTCTTATTCGTTAATTGTAGTATTTCATTTCTTCATAATATGAAGAATCCTGATATCTGTGAAAATCTTTATTATGCGGTAGTGCAATTTACATTTTCAAACATACGTTTTTGTGGTACATTATATTTAAGAGAAACTATATAATTCTGAAGAGGTACTTATGGCATTTACGCATTTACACGTACATACAGAATACAGTCTGCTCGACGGGGCAGCAGGGATTAAAAACCTTATAGCGCGCACAAAAGAACTCGGCATGGATTCAATTGCAATTACTGACCATGGCGTGATGTTTGGCGTGATTGATTTTTATAAAGAAGCAAAGGCAAACGGAATCAAGCCGATTCTCGGATGCGAAGTATATACGGCCGCAAGAACAAGATTTGACAAGGATGCTGAACGTGATAAGAGACAAGGCCACCTTGTACTTCTTCCAAAGAACAACGAAGGTTACAAAAACCTCATGAAAATCGTTTCGGCAGGTTTCACAGAAGGCTTTTACTATAAGCCGAGAGTCGACAAGGAACTTTTAAGAAAGTATTCGGAAGGTATTATTGCGCTTTCGGCATGTCTTGCCGGTGATGTGCAGCAGAAGTTCCTTAACGGCGATTACGCAGGTGGTAAGAAAGAAGCTCTCGACCTTCTTGATATTTTCGGCGAAGGTAATTTCTACCTTGAACTCCAGGATCAGGGGCTTGAAGAGGAAGACAGAATCCTTCCGCTTATGAAGCAGCTTCATGATGAAACAGGAATTCCTTTTGTAGCAACAAACGACGTGCACTATGTCAATCAGGAAGATGCAGAGCCGCATGACGTACTTCTCTGCATCCAGACAGTAACAAACGTAGACGACGAAAACAGAATGCGCTTCCCGAACGATCAGTTCTATCTGAAGTCTGAAGATGAAATGCGCAAGCTTTTTAGTGCAATTCCTGAAGCATGTGATAACACAGCAAAAATCGCTGAAATGTGCAATGTTGAACTTGAATTCGGAAAGCTTCACCTTCCTGAATTCAAGGCGCCTGACGGAAAGACTAACAAAGAGTACTTGAGAGAACTCTGCGAAGCCGGTATTACTGAGAGATACGGTATCACAAGAGACGGAGAAAAACATATTTCATTTGGTGTAGACCTTTACGAAAGACTCGATTACGAATTTTCAGTAATAGAGCAGATGGGATATATCGAATATTTCCTTATCGTATGGGATTTCATTAATTACGCAAGACAAAACGGAATCATGGTAGGTCCCGGCCGAGGTTCGGCTGCGGGAAGTATCGTGGCATACGTACTTAAAATCACAGACATCGACCCTGCGAGAAACGGTCTCATTTTTGAGCGTTTCCTCAATCCTGAAAGAGTTTCGATGCCTGATATTGATATTGACTTCTGCTACGAAAGACGTGGAGAAGTAATCGACTATGTAATTGAAAAGTACGGTGCAGACAAAGTGGCACAGATTATTACTTTCGGTACTATGAAGGCCAAGGCTGCCGTAAGAGACGTCGGCCGTGCGCTCAATATTTCATATTCCGAAACTGATCAGATTGCCAAGATGATACCTTTTGATCTCAAGATGACAATCGACAAGGCACTTTCGATGAATCCTGAGCTCAAGGCAAAGTACGACAGCGATATCAGAATCAAACAGCTTCTCGATATGTCAAGGGCTATCGAAGGTATGCCGCGCCACGCATCAACACACGCAGCAGGCGTTGTAATTTCAAAGGAAAGTATCAACGAATACGTTCCGCTCTATCTTGCAGAAAAGGGAATCTCAACGCAATTCCCTATGACGACTATCGAAGAACTCGGACTTCTCAAGATGGACTTCCTCGGACTTCGTACACTTACACTTATCCGTGATGCACTTGAAATGATCGAGCAGAACCACGGCGTTAAAATCGATTTTTCAAAGATGGTTTATGACGATCCGAAGGTTTATGAAACTATTTCATCAGGAAATACAGCAGGTATATTCCAGCTTGAATCAGGTGGAATGACTCAGTTTATGAAAAACCTGAAGCCTGACTGTTTTGAAGATGTTGTAGCCGGTATTGCGCTTTACAGACCGGGTCCGATGGGCTCGATTCCAACATATATCGAAAACAAGAAGAATCCTTCAGGTGTAACTTATGTTCATGAAAAGCTCGAACCGATTCTTTCAGTAACATACGGCTGTATGGTTTATCAGGAACAGGTAATGCAGATTGTGCGTGATCTTGGAGGTTATTCATACGGCCGAAGCGACCTTGTTCGTCGTGCCATGAGTAAGAAGAAGGCAGACGTTATGATGAAGGAAAAGGAATACTTCATCTATGGTAAGGTTGATGAAAACGGCAATATCGAAGTTCCGGGATGTATCAGAAACGGAATTCCTGCAAAGCAGGCGGAAGATATATTCAACCACATGGTATCGTTTGCAGAATACGCATTTAACAAGTCACACGCTGCAGCATACGCCGTAGTGGCATACGAAACTGCTTATCTCAAGACTTACTATCCAACAGAATTCATGGCAGCGCTTATGACATCGGTTATGGGGGACACAAAGCAGATAGCCAAATACATAAGAAACTGCGCTGAAATGGGAATCCCTGTACTTCCACCGACAGTGGTTGACTCGGAAGGAAAGTTTACAGTAAAGGATGGAAAAATTCACTTCGGTCTTCTTGCCATTAAGAATGTAGGTGCGGGAGTTGCAAATGCAATTGTAAGACTCCGCGAAGAAAAGGGAGTACCTAAGGACATCTTCCAGTTCATGAGCGGAATCGATGTTCATGAAATAAATAAAAAGAGTCTTGAAAGTCTTATTAAAGCCGGCGCTTTTGACTGCTTAAATGAAAACAGAGCGCAGCATATGGCTGTTTACGAAATGCTTCTCGAATCAGCACAGAGCAATTCAAAGAAAAATATTGAAGGTCAGATGTCACTCTTCCAGATGGCTGATACTTCTGACATCATGAATGAAGCATCCGTAGCAGGTGAACTTCCTGATGTTGCGAACTTCAGTCAGGAACTCCTTACATCGATGGAAAAGGAAATGCTCGGTGTATATCTTACACACCATCCGCTCGATGAATACAGAGAAGTTATCGGCAGGATCAAGACTACAAGCTGCGAAGAAATTTCTGAAGCAGGTGAAGAAGGAAGTCTTATTCATGATGGTATGAGCGTTACTGTTGCGGGAATAATAAGCAGCAAAAAGACACTCATAACAAAGTCCAACAAGATGATGGCATTTGTAGATCTTGAAGACCTTAGCGGAACGATTGAAGTAATCGTGTTCCCTAATATTTATGAAAAATGCAGAAGTCTTATTGAAGAAGACAAGGTTATAGTAGTAAAGGGAACGCTCAATTTCAAGGAAGAAGAAACACCTAAGCTTCTTGCAGACAGCGTTGTTGATATTAACTCACCGCTTCCTGACACTGCGCCTGCAGCTGAAGCGGCTGTAAATCCGACAAAGGCTCCTGAGACAAAAGTTCTGAAACTCAGAATTACTGAAACAGGAGAGCGTGAAAAGGAAATCCTTTCGTATCTCAGATATGTAATCGGTGATTTCAAGGGGGATGTTCCGGTAATTATTTATCTGAGCAGCGGCAAAGCAATAAAGGCTTCACGTGACTTATGGGTAAACGGAAGTGATGAACTAATTTCGAGAATGATTGAGATTCTCGGTACTGATAATGTTAAGTATTAATGTTTGGAAATTGAGGTATTGTTATGAAGAGAATTGCTATTTTGACAAGCGGCGGAGATTCTCCTGGAATGAACGCAGCAGTGAGAGCAGTAGTAAGAAGTGCCATTTTTGAAGGAATGACTGTTTTCGGAGTAGAAAGAGGATATGATGGCCTTATGGAAGGTGACATACATGAAATTGATGTTGCCTGGGTTGGTGATATCCTTCACAGAGGAGGAACGAAGCTAAGGACAGCCCGCTCTGAAAAATTCAGAACGCCGGAAGGTCAGGATGAAGCTGTGGCAACTCTTAAAAAACACGAAATCGATGCACTTGTTGTTATCGGTGGAGACGGTTCGTTCAAGGGTGCATATGAACTTGCAAAACGCGGGATTATGGTAGTTGGTATTCCTGGTACAATCGATAATGATATGGCGTATACAGACTATACTATAGGCTTTGATACGGCAATCAATACAGTAACGTCAATTATCGGTAATATCAGAGATACTTCATCGTCCCATGAAAGAACGACTGTAATTGAAGTAATGGGTAGAAACTGCGGTGATATTGCTATGCAGGCAGGACTCGCAGGAGGAGCAGAATTTGTACTTATACCTGAAGTAGAAGCGAATCTTGATGAACTCTGTGAAAAGATTCTTAACGGACGTGAAAGAGGAAAACTTCACAGTATTATTATCAATGCTGAAGGTTCAGGAATCAAGACGCAGGAGCTTGCTGATATAATCGAAGAAAAGACAGGGCTTGATACAAAAATCGTTGTACCAGGATATATTCAGAGAGGTGGTACACCTACGGCAAAGGAAAGAATTGTCGCTTCAAGAATGGGTAAAATGGCAGTGGATCTCATAAAAGAAGGAGCACCGTCATCGGCAGTCGGTACAAGAGAAGGAAAAGTCTTCTCATGCAGTATCGAGGAAGCTGTCAATACTAAGAGAACGGTCGATTTGTCAGTACTTGAGCTTGTCAACATCATGTCAATATAGAAAATTTACGTAAGCGCCCCAGGGGGCGCTTTTTTATTGCGGAAAATGGCGGTTTATGACGTTTTTTCACGAACGAAAGACTTGTCACAAATGACATAAAAGAAGCTCTTTTTTCATATATGAATACTGGTAGGTTATTAAAGGAAAAGAAAGGAGAGTTTTATGCGAAATGCATTAAGAAAAATTTCCAATGGACTTAATCTCGGAATGGACAAAGTTCTGCCGGATGCCATTGTACTTGCATTTATTCTTACGTTTATTACATTTGTGATGGGCATCATTCTTACTGATTCAAGTCCTCTCGACATGATTGTATACTGGGGAAGCGGATTCTGGGGATTTCTGTCATTCAGTATGCAGATGGCCATGATTATCGCAACGGGGTATATTGTAGCGGAAGCGCCGCCTGTAAAGCGCGGGCTTGTCAAACTCTGCAAGATTCCTAAGAACTGTATCCAGGGAGTAATATTCATCGCGATTGCAAGTGCTGTACTTGGCTGGATAAGCTGGGGACTTGGTCTTGTGGCAGGTGCTATTCTTGCTCGTTCGGTTGCACTCAATTTGAGAAATGTAGACTTCAAACTCTACGTTGCAGTCGCTTATACAGGTGCTATTACGACAGGTCTTTTCGGTATATCAGGTTCAGAATTCCTGCTTGTAAATACGCCGGGATATTTTATGGAGGACATGCTGGGACTTATTCCTCTCAGTGAAACTGTATTTGAACCGTCACTTTTAATCGCTCAGTTTATAGGTCTTATAGTCGTGGTCCCTTTGATTGCGGCGCTTATACATACTGATCCGAAAGATACACCTGAGATGGATCAGGCTACGCTCGATCGTTTCCTTGAGCAGGAAAAGGCTGTCCTCGAAATGAAAAAGAATCATAAGAGCAAAAGTGAAATGACATTTGCTGAGCGAGTTGATAATAGTCCGGTGACTACGATGATTATCGGTCTCGGGGGCCTTATATATCTCGTATACTGGTTCAGCACGCAAGGTTTCAATCTTACACTCGATATCATGAACTTCCTGCTCCTTACAATAGGAATTATCGGTCACGGATCACCGAGAAATCTTCTCAATGCATGTGAAGAGGGAGTGAGAAGTGCATATGGAGTTCTTATCCAGTTCCCGTTTTATGCAGGTATCCAGGGCATGATGGGTTCTTCAGGACTCGTAGCGCTTATCGCAAATGCATTTGCGACAAACTCAACTGCAGCTTCGTTCCCATATCTTTGTTATTTCTGTATGGCGGTAATTAACTTCTTCATTCCGTCATCAGGCGGCATCTTCATGGTAGCCGGACCTGCTCTCGGTCAGGCGGCACTTGACCTTGGAGTAGATGCAAACAAGTTCCTTATCAGTTTCACAGCAGGTGAAACGATTTCAAATATCATTCAGCCGTTCTGGGCTATTCCGCTTCTTGGAATTGCAGGACTTAAGATGAAAGATATTATGGGTTACTGTATCGTTTTCTTTGTACTTCTGACTGCTATTTTCTTCGGAACATGGGCAGTTATGTGGTAGACCGCTAAGTTTTTATACAAGAGGGAAAAGGGGGATTATAATGCCAAAATTCGTATCGATTGATGAAGCTGTTAAATTAATTCCGGATGGAGCAACCGTAATGTTCGGTGGCTTCATGGGATGTGGAAGTGCGCATAGGTTTATTGACGCTCTTTCAAAAAGTGATGTAAAAGATATTACAATGATCTGTAACGATGCAGCTATGCCTGGTGGTCCTATGGGTGAAGAGTATTACGCTACTGCAAAACTCGTTCACAACAGAAAAGTGAAACACTTAATCGCAACCCATGTCGGACTCAATCCTGAGGTTGCGACGCAGAATATGATAGAAGGAACGCTTGACGTAACGCTTATCCCTCAGGGGACACTTGCGGAAATGATAAGAGCGGGTGGAGCAGGTCTCGGAGGTGTTCTTACGCCAACTGGTGTCGGCACAATTGTTGAAGATAGTCCTTACTGTACCGGAAAGCAGGTTATTGAAGGAAGAGAATATCTGCTCATGAAGCCTGTAAGAGCAGACTTTGCCGTTATAGCAGGTTATCAGATTGATAAGGCAGGTAATGTATGGTACAAGGGCGACACAAGCAACTTCAATATTGTTATGGCAACTGCTGCTGATACTGTTATTGCAGAGGCGGAAGAAGTAGTGGAAAACGGAGTCATAGCACCTGAAAATGTGAGAACTTCGGGAGTGTTTGTAGACTATGTTGTGGAAGGAGGAAAATACTATGGATAAGGCAGAAGTAAAAGGTTTCATTGCTGCACGTGTAGCAAAAGAATTAAATGATGGTGACGTTGTAAATCTTGGAATCGGTCTTCCGACACTTGTTCCATCGTATCTTCCTGAAGGTGTTAGTGTGACGCTTCAGTCAGAAAACGGCATTATCGGAACGGGTACTGTATGTAGTGAAAATAAAGACCCGATTCATGTTGTGGATGCCGGAGGAAATCCTTCTGCAGTAAGCGGAACAGGATGCTTCATCGATTCAGCAACATCGTTTGGTCTTATAAGAGGCGGACATGTGGATGCAACTATTCTCGGCGGTCTTGAAGTTGATCAGGAGGGCTCGCTTTCAAACTGGATTATTCCGGGAAAGAAAATGCCTGGAATGGGTGGTGCAATGGATCTTCTTGTAGGTGCAAAGAATGTAATCGTTGCTATGGAACATACGGCAAAAGGCAATCCTAAAATACTTAAAAAGTGCAGACTGCCATACACAGCCGTTAAGTGTGTAAACAAGATTATTACTGAAATGGGCGTTATGGAAGTGAGAGAAGAGGGACTTGTTCTTACTGAATATAATCCTGAGTTTTCTATTGATGATATCAAGGCTGCAACTGAAGCAGATCTTATCATAAGCCCTGACATTAAAAGTATGGTATAAAAAAACCGGGGAAGATTACTCTTCCTCGGTTTCTTCATGTAAATCAATTCCTATATCATTTCCGATGATACTGCCGAAAGTAATGGCATTTTTACCGAATTTTTCGCGGATAGTATCCATTGTACGCCCGAGCTTTTCAGAATCCATGCGGGCTTCTTCGTTTCTGTTCCAAAGCGTGAGCTGCTGGGCTTCATTTTCGTCGTGAAGGTTTATTCCTGTAATTGTAATAAGTCTTATCGGGTTTTCGCCAACCTTCCATGAACGTTTTATTATTTCTATAGCGGCAGCACTTATATCTTCCGCCGTATTAGTTGAAAAATCAAGCTGTGACTGACGGGAAATCGTCTTCAGATTAGAGTCCTTGATGTCAACCTTTACCCCTGCACATTTCAGCTGATACTTTCTGAGCCTTCCTGAAACAGTATCAGAGAGTTTCATAACGGCAATTCTTATATCTTCTTCTGTTGTTAGGTTTCGCTTGAAAGTGATACCGTTTCCGACAGATTTAATTTTCTGTTTTTCCGAAGCAAGTGCTACAGGACTGTTTTCAAGTCCGTTTGCGTATTCGTACATCATTACTCCGTGCTTACCGAACTGCTTTTCGAGCCATTCAAGATCGGAGACAGCAAGATCACCGATTGTACGTATACCGAAAGAACGGAGTTTTTCCGCACTTGCACGGCCGACAAAAAATAATTCATTTATCGGAAGCGGCCATAATATATCTTTGAAATTGTCTCTTGTGATTTCAGTTGTCGCATCGGGTTTCTTGTACTCGGAACCCATTTTTGCAAATATCTTGTTAAATGACACACCTACAGAAAGGGTAAGCCCCAGCTCTTTTTTTACAGTTTCTCGTATATTGTCGGCGATTTCCTTTCCCGTTCCGAAAAGAGTGCGGCTGGCAGTTACATCAAGCCATGATTCATCGATACTGAATGGCTCAACCATGTCGGTGTACCTGTAATAGATTTCATTGATCATCAGGCTGTATTTTTTGTATTTTTCGTGATGAGGGCGCACAAACTGAAGGTCAGGACATTTCTTCCTGGCCTGCCAGAGTGTCTCCGCAGTAACTACGCCGGCTTTCTTCGCAAGTTCATTTTTTGCGAGAATTATTCCATGACGATTGTCAGGGCTACCGCAGACAGCCATCGGAACATTTCTTAATTCAGGATGGTCAAGCAGTTCTACGGATGCAAAAAATCCATTCATGTCGCAGTGTAAAATAACTCTATCCATACTGCAATTATACAATAAATGTCAGCTTGTCGCCACTTTTACATTAAATTACTTTGAAAAACAGGCATTTTATGATAAAATATTATAGCTAGTTACCAAAGAAAAATAATCAGAGGTGTTAATTTGAGAATTCTAACTATATTCACAGGCATATTATTTATAATAACTGCAATCTGGACATATGCAAATCAGGGAGTAGCTTTTATAGCGCTTGCTTTTATCCTTGGTCTTGTAATGATTATCGGAGGTCTTGTTTCTTTCTTTGCTTTCTTTGCAAAATGCAGAGGAAAGATTCATCTGAACTATATACTGTCTGACGGTATCATAGCGATACTTCTCGGTATCATAGTAATTACGAACAGACTCGTTACAGACGTTGAAGTTCCGCTTCTTTTCGGTCTCGCAATCATCTTTACCGGAACAACAAGAATCATCACTTCATTCTATATCGGAAGAAGAAGAGTAGGTATGAGAAAATACGTTTTCATACTCGGAATTATCGATATCTGTTTCGGTATGGGCATGATGTACAATGCATCGGTTCTTGCAGTACCTAATATCGTGCTTGTTTCGGTCAGCTTTGTACTTCAGGGTATCAACATTCTTTTCGGTGGAATTGAAATGCCAAAGGAAAGAAGCTTCATCAACAAGCATGCGAAGCACGAACGCCGCGAAAAACAGCACAAGGTGGCACAGAAGAGAATCAAGCAGTCTTCAAAGGATATGCGCGATGCTGCACACGCAGTAGCTGGTGATAAGGCAGAGAAGGTATCATTGGAGCAGGAAGCAAAAGAAGATGATTTCGACTCAAAGGAAGCTCGCAAAAGAAGAAGAGCACAGCGGGCAGCCTCAAATCCTGAAGAAATGTTTGCAGGGCTCAATATGGATAAGGAACAGGAGACAATCCCTGAAAAGAAAATCGAAGAAATGATTGATTCCATGGACTGGAGAAAGACTCTTACATCATTTGAACCAATCAGAATCACAGACGAGGAAATGAAAGAAGCCCTCGAAAAGAATAACGAAGAATAGAAAAACAAAACCGGTTCACAAGTTGAACCGGTTTTTTATGTCAGCGTTATTGTAACGATTTCTGGCTTTGCCATGAAGCGGAGCGGAAGCTTTGTTGTACCGATGCCCTTTGTAACATAGAGAGTGTTTTCGCCTGCTTCATAAAGACCGTTAACGTATTTCATGCCGTATTTCGGAAGGTACTTGTCTGTGTAAAAAGGAATACGTACCTGGCCTCCGTGAGAGTGGCCTGAGAGCATGAGCGAAACATTGTAATCGTCCATCCAGTCGAATATGTCCGGCTCGTGGCAGAGTACAAGGTTAAATGTATAAGGTCCGGCTGCATTAAGAAACGAAACATCCCCGTCTCCGATCAGGCAGTCAGTGACACCGAAAAGATTTATATTATACTCAGGAAGATACAGAGTTTCGTTAATAAGGACGTCGAAACCGCCAGCTTCCATTATTTCAGTGTAGAGGTCGTTTCCTGCACGAACATAGTCGTGATTTCCATGAACGGCATATTTTCCTGAAGGTGCACTGAGCTCTGAAAGAGCCTCTGAAACCTCGGAAACATCACCTTCGTAAATATTAAGGTCATCAATCAGGTCGCCGGTGAATATAATTATATCGGGGTTTTCTCCATTTATCATATCTACGACTTCATCGAAATGTTCGAGGTCGTAGTCAAAACCAAGATGCGTGTCACCAAAAAGAACAACTTTAAAATCATCATAAGGGACAAGACCTTCGGAACTTATTTCAACTTCAGTATTTTCGAGCATGTAAGGCTCGATTAATCTTGCGTACGCAAAAATGCCTCCACCTATAACGGCGAGGATAAGAATTGCGCTTACTGTAGTTTTAATCACGTTCCATAAAAATCTAAACATAGCTTTTATATATTATCACCAGCACGCATATCTTTCAACCGCGAAAATGTGAAATAAATGTGCATTTTTCGCCATATTCTGTTATAGTAATCTAATGACTACATGTAAGGAGAAAAGTATTGAAAAAAGGGCACAAAAATACAACTTTAAAAACGGCTTTCCTTGCAACGATACCTGTCATGACGGGGTATCTCGTGCTTGGTATGGGGTTCGGAATAATTCTGGATTCCAGAGGTTACGGCGTTTTATGGTCGTTTCTTATGAGCTTCCTGATTTATGCCGGTTCAATGCAGTATCTTGCGGTGGATCTTCTGACTGCCGGAGCATCATTGATTACGGCTGCCTTTACAACGCTCATGGTAAATGCAAGACATCTGTTCTACGGAATATCCATGACCGAGAAGTACAAAGGTCTCGGGGCAAAGAAACCTTATATGATTTTCGCGCTTACTGACGAAACGTATTCTCTTGTAGTAAATGACAACATCCCGGAAGGCGTTGACAAAAAGAAGTACTGGTTTCTCGTATCGCTTCTTGATCAGTTTTACTGGGTGGCTGGAAGTGTTATCGGCTCGCTCATTGGAAGTCTGATTAAGTTTGACACTACAGGGCTTGATTTTGCGCTTACAGCGCTTTTTGTGACTATCTTTACAGACCAGTGGCTGAGCACAAAAAATCACACATCGGCGATCACAGGGCTTCTTGCTACATTTGTATGTCTTGTCATTTTCGGAAGCGGAAATTTCCTGATTCCTTCAATGATTCTCATTACGGTATCGCTCACTTTGCTTAAGAAAACGGGAAGGGGTGGTCTTTAATGAACAATACATACGCTCTCATGATGATTCTCGTTATTGCAGGAGTGACTATTTTACTTAGATTCTTACCGTTCATGATTTTCGGTGAAAAGAGAAAGACGCCTGATTATGTGATGTGGCTCGGCAGTGTGCTTCCTTATGCAATCATGGGTATGCTCGTTGTTTATTGTCTTAAGGGAGTAAGCATTTCAAGTACGCCATACGGAATACCTGAACTTATTTCGTGCATTCTCGTAATAGGGCTTACTGTATGGAAAAGAAACACTCTTTTAAGTATCGGACTTGGAACAATTTGTTATATGATTCTCGTACAATTTGTTTTTTAAAGAAAAAACAGGGTATATATAATTCAGAAGAATGTTAGTAATATCGGAAAGGATGATTAAAATATGGCAATTACATTAAATCCAGATGCAGAAGTAGTAAAGACAGTAAGAGAAGGACTTAAGAAAAAGAACGGGTACTGTCCATGCGTACTTGAAGTAAATGAAGACACAAAGTGTATGTGTAAGGAATTCAGAGATCAGATTGCAGATCCTGACTTCGAAGGTTTCTGTCACTGCATGCTTTATTACAAGAGCAAGGAATAAATACGGTACATACCGGAAGCAATGCTTCATCGATTGAAAACAAAATGTAATAGAATAAAGAGCCTTTATATGTTAAAATAGTATAGTTACATTAAAGGCTTTTTTATTTTGTAATGAACGGAGAACAGCCGGTATGAAGAAATACGACATTTGTATTATCGGAGGCGGAGCAAGCGGTATGGCTGCAGCTGCCGAAGCAGTAGAAACTGCTGAAAACATTGATATCATTATAATCGAAAAAAAGGAAGCGCTTGGAAAGAAGGTTGCAGCTACTGGAAACGGACGCTGCAACATTACAAATACTGAAGCGTACAGAAACGATGTCGTAAAAGCTTTTCTCGAGCATAATGGTATAGTGCTGAGAACGGAAGAAGCCGGAAGAATGTATCCGTATTCTGGACGAGCATCACACGTTGTCATGGCTTTTGAGAGAAAGCTGAGAGATGCCGGCGTTGATATTGTTACCGGGAAGTCAGTCATTGCAGTAAAAAAAGACGGAGATATTTTTAAAATCGCAACTGATGACGGAAAAATCATAGAAGCATCAAAGCTTATCATCGCATGCGGCGGAAAATCATCACCTCAGCTCGGCACAACCGGCGACGGATATGCCTGGGCAAAGAGTTTCGGGCATACAGTCACAAGACTTGCACCTGTACTTACAAATATCGAGCTTTTTGAAAGTGATTTTGGCGGGAAGGAAGTAAAGGGCGTAAGAGCAAAGGGAGCTGTATCACTTGTAAAAAACGGCGAAGATGAAGTCCTTGCAACTGAAAACGGTGAAATCCAGTTTAACGAGACAGGAATTTCCGGAATCTGCGTGTTCAATATCAGCAGATTTGTAAAGGTGGAAGAAGGCGAAACTATAAAGGATCTTTCAGGAAAGTATGAAGTAGTTATCGACTTCATGCCTGAATATGAATTTACTGAAGCGCTTGAGATTATAAAGTCACAGGCTTCATGCTGCAATGAAATCAAAGATGCGCTCGTGACAGTAATCGATGAAAAACTCATTCCTGTAATCATTAAAAAGGCCCGCAAAATCTACGGACAGATAGACGATGCTGAAAAAGTGGCAATGGTTCTTAAGGAATTCAAGTGTTCAGTAAAGGGTGCCGGCGGATGGAAGAATGCCCAGGTAACATCGGGTGGTGTAAAGCTCTCCGAAATCTGCAAGGATACGATGGAATCAAAGCTTGTACAAGGCCTTTACTTTGCGGGAGAAATTCTTGATTATGACGGACCTTGCGGCGGATACAATCTCAACTTCGCGTGGTATACAGGAATTAAAGCAGGAAAAGCTGCTTCAAGATAATAGATGTAAAAGGGTAATTATGTACAGAATCGGTGAAATAAAACTAAAGATTTCAGAAGACAAAAGTGTGATTCCGGGCAGAATCAAAAAGAAACTCGGGAAGAGCCTTGCAGGCGCACGCATAAGCGAATGGAAGATTGTACGTGAGTCACTTGACGCGCGCAAAAAGGATGAAATCAGATGGGTTTACACAGTCGATTTTTCACTTGATAAAGACGTAGCATTAAATCTTCCGGAAGCAAAGGAAACAAAGTATGAGCTTCCGATGTCAGGCAGCGAAAAGCTTTCAAACAGACCTGTAGTCTGCGGATTCGGACCTGCAGGAATGTTCTGCGCACTTATTCTTGCCGAAGCCGGATATAGACCCATAGTTATTGAACGCGGAAAAAAGGCGGAAGAAAGAGCTAAAGATGTTGAACGTTTCTGGGAGACAGGTGTACTGAATCCTGAATCAAATGTACAGTTTGGTGAAGGTGGTGCAGGCACTTTTTCAGACGGCAAACTTACAACAGGCATAAAGGATCCAAGAATTTCAAAAGTTCTTACCGAATTTGCTTTGCATGGAGCAGATGAGGATATTTTATATAAACAGAAACCACACATCGGTACTGATGTTCTGAGAGTAGTAGTTGCCGAAATCAGAAAGAGAATTATTGAGCTTGGCGGAGAAGTTATGTTCTCGACAAGACTTGATGAAATCGAAATGGGAAACGGTCGTGTGAAAGGTGTACATGTGACACTTGGCGGTGCAAGAAGAAAAGCTTATATACCGGCAGATATTGTGGTCCTTGCAATTGGTCACAGTGCTAGAGATACGTTCAGAATGCTGTATGACAGCGGTATTGAAATGCTTAAGAAACCGTTCTCAATCGGAGTAAGAATAGAGCATCCTCAGAGACTTATCGATATAGCACAGTACGGAGCACCACATGAAGAACTCGGACTTCCTCCAGCAGAATACAAGCTTAACTGCAGGGTTTCTGATGACAGAGGTGTATATACATTCTGCATGTGTCCGGGCGGCGAAGTAATTGCAGCTTCTTCTCAGCACGGCGGGCTTGTTACAAATGGTATGAGCTACAGAGACAGAGCCGGAGAGTTTGCAAACAGCGCACTTCTTGTAGATGTTCGCCCGACTGACTTCGAATCTGACAACCCTATGGCAGGAATTGTTTTTCAGGAAAAGTATGAAAAACTTGCCTTTGAAAATGGCGGCGGAAGATACAAAGCGCCTACGGCAAAAACGAGTGATTTTTATGAAGGTAATGAAGCCGGAATGTCTGTTATTAATTCACTTCCTGAATTTGCAGTATCAGCGATCAAGGAAGCACTTCCGGTTCTTGGAAGGAAACTTAAAGGATTTGACAGTCCTGATGCTGTGATGCGCGCAGTTGAAGCGAGGAGTTCATCACCTGTAAGGATCACAAGAAATGAAAACTATGAAAGCGTATCTGTTTCAGGTCTTTATCCTGCAGGGGAAGGCGCAGGATATGCGGGCGGCATTATGTCGGCTGCAGTAGACGGAATCAGAATTGCAGAAGAGATTATAAAGAAATACAAAGTATGAAAGGGGTAATTATGAAAGGGAAAACTAAAAGAATTATAACACTCGTTATATGCCTTACGATGCTTCTGTCAGTACCGGTAACAGCACATGCTGCAGTTACTACTGAACCGGAAAGCCAGCTCTATCACATTATGGGATATAACGATAATTACAGCATATTCACAAATTACGTTGACGGATACGAACTCTATATCGAAAATGATATGGAAGTCAATACCGACAACATAGGAATAGTGACTGTTCTTGAGAGCGAAAACAAGAGAGTAGAGATATATAAACAGAGTGTACATACTACAAGTGCTGAAGGATATATTAACTACTCGAACAAATTCCTCGGAACAGCAAACACTTATTATGATGTAATGTCATGGACTTCTGAAGGCATCTGGGAAGATTCAGGAGAACCGAGAATTGTTTACTATACTCAGTGGTCAAGAGATGCACTCTCAGGAATTGAAAATGACTACAATCACTATCTTTGTATCGATATTCCGAAGGATTTCTATGTATACACGGTTTTCATAAAGACAAATTACAGAATTACGGATCCTGCGGAATTCGAACATTATGAAGCACACTTTAGAACCTTCATACCGTCAGTAAAGGCACCTTCATTTGAATCAGAGATGGTACATCCTGACGACAGGGAATGGAATAGCGAGACTAGAGAATTCTACGACACATATTTTCATGAAGATGCACAGCTTTCATGGGGCATTTTTGAACCGGAAGTAGATTACACAGGTTTTCAGAATCTTGATGCCTACGAAGAATACTTCGAGTACGATTTTCCTGTGCTCTTAAGTTACAGTGAAGTTAAGAATACAAGCATATTTACAATCAATCAGAGACTCGAAAATGCTTATGAGAGAGGTAAGATTCTCGAACTCACTCTCCAGACAAACTGGACTCCTGAAGGAAACATGATTTATGACATTCTCGACGGAGATTATGACGAGTATCTTCACGATTATGCAGAAACAATTGCTGATTTCGGACATCCCGTACTCTTCAGACTTTTCAATGAAATGAACGGCGACTGGTGTCCTTATTCAGCGTACAATTACTCAAAAGATACACTCCTCTTCAGAGAAGTATATAAATATATCTACCGAATCTTTGAAGAAGAAGGTGCAAACGAAAACACAATCTGGATATGGAATCCGAATGAAGGATCATTCCCGAACTTCAAGTGGAACCATACTCTCATGTATTATCCAGGTGATGAATATGTAGATATAATCGGTCTTACTGCATATAATACAGGTACATATTATGCAGGCGAGACATGGAAGACGTTTACTGAGCTTTACTCAGACATGTACAGCCAGTACAGCGAGTGGTTTGATCATCCTTTCATGATTACGGAATTCGCATGTTCAAGCACAGGTGGTGACAAGGAAGCGTGGATGAAGGACATGTTCCGCAGAATCAGAAACTATGATAACATCAAAATTGCCATCTGGTGGGATGGCTGCGACTGGGATGCAGAAGGTAATGTCGCACGATCATATTTTCTTGACGAAACACCGGGAACACTCGAAATCTTCAAAGACGGAATCGTAGTTCCGTGGTACCTTGACGTATATGCATAAAAAATGGCGCAGTAGCAATTAGGCTACTGCGCTTTTTTACTGCTTCAGTTTTTCTCTTAATTTTTCAAGAGCCTTTTTTTCTATTCTTGAAACGTAAGAGCGGCTTATGCCAAGAGAGTCAGCAATCTCACGCTGAGCCTGGCATTCACAGTTGCAAATACCGTACCGGTGTACTATGACATACTTTTCTCTCGGTGTAAGTTCTGACATTACTGCTTCATAGAGAGCGTGAACCTGCATTTTTAAATCAATGTCATCAATGATACTGTCAGGATCACTGCCGAGTATGTCATTGAAACTTATTTCATTTCCGTCCTTGTCTGTTCCAAGTGGTTCATCAAGTGATATGTCGCCTTTGTTTTTCTTACCTGCCCTGAGGCTCATAAGTATTTCATTGTCGATGCACTTTGCTGCATAAGTTGCAAGCCTTGTGCTACGACCGCTTCTGTATGTATTCACAGCTTTTATCAATCCTATTGTACCTATTGATATCAGGTCATCAGGGCCTGAACCGGTCGCAGTGTACTTTTTCGCTATGTGTGCGACCAGTCTGAGGTTGCGTTCGATAAGAACTCTTCTCGCATCTTCATCTCCGTCCTGAAATAGTTTCAGATAGTATTCTTCCTCTTTTGCGTCAAGAGGCATCGGAAAAGAATCGCTCATATATGTAACCCCCTCTATATTTTCACACTATATGCGAACAAGAAGGGGTTAGTGCCTGACCTAAGTCAAATAGATTTGTACCTATTTAGCAGGTGTTACTTTTCAAATGAGAGACAGTCAGTACACTGATCCATTGACGGATTCTTTTCATGAGTTCCGATTGAAACACATGAGAGTGTGCAGTAATTCATGCTTGTATTGTTGTACTTGCATGAGTTTACTGTGCACTTGATGCTTGAATTATAGTTGCTTTTCATTTTCGTACCTCCGGTATTTTTAGTACACATTTATTATCTTTAAAATTTCAAAAAATATTAATAAAAATTTAAGGTAATATTCACATACATTTCAGGCTGCTTACTTGCACATAATTAATTAAAATGTTAAAATATGAGTTGACTCTTTTTTTAAGGAAAGACTGAATTTTTTGGGGAAGGTTGGGTCAGGAAGGTTCATGCGGAAATGGAGAAGGCATGGACATTAAGAATTTACCTGAAAACGAGAAGCCGAGAGAAAAGCTTATGATGAGAGGGGCAGAAGCACTCTCAGATGCTGAACTTCTCGCAGTTCTCATAGGTTCAGGAACAAGAAAGCTTCCTGTTATGGAGCTTTCGGAAAAACTAATTGAATTTGATGAATCGGGAATACTTTTTCTTGCGGAATGTGTTCCTGAAGAGCTCTGCAGCATATCCGGAATCGGTAAAGCGAAAGCATGCAAACTCGTAGCTGCAATTGAACTTGGCAAACGAATTGCAAAAAAACCGAGGGACGGTAAGTTTACTGCTTCAAGACCGGATAAAGCAGCTATGTATGTCATGGAAGAACTCAGGTATCTGAAACGTGAAGTATTCCTTGTCATGATGCTTAATACAAAAGGTGAAGTAATAGCATTTGAAAAGGTAGCCGAAGGTGATATCAACAGTGCGGCTGTTAAAGCACGTGAGATTTTCAACAAGGCTGTCAGAAAAAATGCTTTTTCGGTGATACTTGTACATAATCATCCGAGCGGAGATCCGTCACCGAGCAGAGCAGACATCGAAACAACAGAGAGACTAGTTGAGGCCGGGAGTATTATCGGTATTCCCGTAGCAGATCATTTAATTATAGGCAACGGTAGTTTTTACAGCTTTAAAGAGAACAAAATTATGTAATACTATTTGGAGGAATTAATATGTGCTTTTTCTTTAGGCCAAAGGATATGGGAATAGATCTCGGAACTGCAAACACACTTATTTATATGAGTGACAAGGGTATAGTATTAAGTGAGCCTTCTGTTATTGCTAAGAACACTGCAACAAAAGAAGTTATTGCAGTCGGTACGGAAGCTAAGGCGATGCTTGGTAAGGTACCGGAACCTATCAATGTAGTAAGACCGCTTCAGGACGGAGTTATTTCAGATTTTGATATGACGGCTGAAATGCTCAGAGCTTTTATTCTCAAAGCTCTGGGAAATGCCAAGATTACTAACTTAAGAGTTGTAGTAGGTGTTCCTTCAGGAGTTACAGAAGTTGAAAAGAGAGCTGTAGAAGATGTTGTTCATCAGCTTGGAGCAAAGGAAGTATACGTTCTTGAAGAACCAATGGCAGCAGCAATAGGTGTAGGTCTTCCTGTAGATGAGCCGAGCGGATGTATGATAGTTGATATCGGTGGCGGAACTTGTGACATTGCAATTATCGCAATCGGCGGTATCGTTACAAGCACTTCATTAAGATATGCAGGTGACAAGTTCAACGATGCAATCATCCAGTACATGAGAAAAACATATAGTCTTCTTATCGGTGAACAGACTGCCGAAGATCTTAAAATAAATATCGGCTGTGCCCTTATTGATTATGACGAGGACAATCGTGAAATAATTGAGTGTATGGATGCAAGAGGAAGAGACCTTGTTACAGGACTTCCTAAGACAGTGAGAGTATCAAACAAGGATATGTTCTATGCGCTTGAAGAGTCAGTTCAGATTGTTGTTGAAGGAATAAAGAGCACATTTGAAAGAACTGCTCCTGAAATTGCTGCTGATATTGTTGAAAACGGTATCGTGCTTTCAGGTGGCGGCGGTCTTCTCAAGAATCTTGATAAGATCATCACTGAAAAGACTGGAATGAATGTAGTGATTGCCGAAAATGCGTTTGAAGCAGTTGCACTCGGAACAGGAAAGAGCCTTCTTGATATAGAAAAACTCAAGAAGTATGCGGCAACAAAGGAAAGCATAAAATACAGATAGTAAACAGACGGAGAATTGTATGATTAAGTGGATGAGGGAACACAGAATCTTTACAGCGATAACAAGCGTTATCCTGATTCTGTGCGTAATCATAGCAATTTCATATTATAACGGAACCGGTTTTATCGGAAGCATCCTTAACAGGGGCAGTGCTGAAGTATCAGAACCGGTTACTGGCGTTGTCAATAATGTCAGAGATGACGCAAAAGGTCTGTTTGGTTTCAGAAAAATTTCAAAAGAAAACGAGGCTCTGAAAGAAGAAATCGAAAAACTCGAAAAAGAGCTTATTGCAGCAAAGCTTGAAGAGGCTGAACTTGAAGAACTTCGTGAACTTACTTCTGTGCTTAATTATGTAGGAAATGAAGAAAGTCCGGAAATAGTTTCAGCAAATATTACTGGTGTAGATAATTCCGGTTTTTATAACATTTTCACTATTAATGCAGGTGAGGAGAGCGGTATATATGAAGACTGCATCGTGCTCTCGGGTAACGGACTTATCGGAAGAGTAGCGGAGTCAGGAAACGGATACGCCAAGGTAGTTTCAATTATTGATGAAAACCTTGATATATCGTTTCAGGTATTAAGAGACGCAAGCATTCTCGGAGTAGTGTCAGGTGACGGTAAGGGTGGTCTTGACGGCTACACATTAAAAGCTGATGCAGGTATAGTTGAGGGGGATACACTCATTACAACAGGAATAGGGCTTTACCCTGAAGGAATTGTAATTGGTAAAGTAACCAAAGTAGAGTATAACAGCGATATACAGCTTATGACGCTCAGGGCTGAGACATCGGCTGATTTCAACGCGCTCAGGAAAGTTGTGGTGCTGATATGAAATACTTCTGGTCGTTCCTTATGTTCCTGATCTGTACTGTAATTCAGGGAAATTTAATTAATCTGATAGAAATATTTAACATAACACCGAACCTGATTCTGTGTCTCGTTGTTATGTTTTCGTTTTTATATAACGGAGAATATCACGGCATTATCTGGGGAACTTTTTTCGGACTCGTTTCGGATATCCTTTATATGCCGTATACGGGAGTTTCGGCATTAGCTTATTTCGTAATTGCACTTGCAGTAATTTTTGCAAGCGATGTATTCAACAGGGAAAATATCGCCAATAATATAATCGTATCGGTTGCAGCTACGCTTGCATTTAATGTTATTACTTTTGTGATTTTGAAAATTATGGGTTCGGACATTCACATTATCTCAATGATAAAGTGTCTTCCGATGATGTTTGTTTATAATGCACTCGTAACATTTATTCTTTACCATATATTCATAAGAAAGGTTGTCAGATTCAGAAGCGACAGACACTTCAGGTTTTAAATTATGAAAAGACTCGGATTCAGGTATTATCAGTTGATTATTGTGGGCATAGTCCTGATGGCAATTCTTGCTGTCAGGTTATTTGTGCTTACTGTGATTCAGCATGATACTTGGTCTGCGTCTGCCTTAAGCCTTTCACAGAAAGAAATTTATACTTCTGCTCCGAGAGGAAGGATTCTTGACAGATACGGCAGAGTGCTTGCCGATAACGTTCATACTTTTTCAGTAAACTTTGACGCGACTGGAATGGAAAATGAAGAAATCAACCGCGTTGCACTTGAAACAATAGAAATACTTGAATCAAACGGTGATGATTTTACTGATGAATTTCCGATTGTGTTTGAAGACGGAAGGTTCCAGTACACTTATCAGCAGGAAATAGAAGAATGGCTTATAAGTGAAGGTATGCCTACTTACTATACTGCAGAACAGGCGTTTAACCAGATAAGAGAGAATCTTGAAATAGATGAGTCTTACGATGTATACGAAGCGCAGTCTGAAATGCAGAACATCTATAATGTCTATCCGCCGATTTCTGTAAAAACGATGACTTTCACAAAGGATCAGGATAAACAGATATTTCTTGGAATCCACAGCCTTGACAAGAAGAATCTTGAATATGACATTTCAGCAGAAGATGCTTTTAATAAACTTCGTGAAAAATATGAAATAGATGATTCATATTCAATTGAAGAAGCGAGAAAAATACTTATCGTAAGGCAGGAAATAACTGAGCTCGGATATAGTAAATATATGAGTGCAAGGCTTGCTACAGATATTTCTGATGCAAGCATCATCATGCTCAAGGAAAAGAGCTCAAGCCTCAAGGGTATTACAGTAGACTCCGAAAGCAAGAGGTATTATCCATATGGTAACACTGCATCTCATATTCTCGGTTACATCGGTAAGATTTCGGAATCAGCAAGAGCAGAATATGTAACTGAAAAAGGCTACAATCCAAACGATCTTATAGGACAGAGCGGAATCGAATCGAGTTTTGAGTCAGTGTTAAGAGGTACTGACGGAATCAAAACAGTCCAGGTTGACGCAAAGGGTAATCTAACAAAGGTGATAAGTGAAACCGAAGCGGTAAAGGGCGACGATGTATATCTTACAATAGACATGGATATGCAGATAGTTGCTGAGGAAGCGCTTGAGGAGGCACTGACTGAAATCAGAAGAGCAGGACTCTTTGAAGGCAAATATGGTAATTACAAATACGGTACAGCCTATGACAATGCCAATGTCGGCGCTGTTGTAGCGATTGAAATAGAAACTGGAGAAATACTTGCAATGGCAAGTTATCCTGACTATGACCCTAATCTTTTTGCAACAGGCATTTCAAGTGAAAACTGGCTTGCTCTTCAGAGCAAGAACGCGAGAGATTATCTTGCACCGGCACCGCTTTATAATGTAGCGGCGCGTACCGCAGTACAGCCGGGATCTACATTTAAGATGGCAGTAGGACTTGCGGCTATGAGACAGGGCTGGTCACCTGATCAGAAACTCAAGGATGACGGGTTTGTAATGCTTGGAAACAGACCGTTCAACTGTCTTATCTGGACAACAAACCACAGCACTCACGGTTATGTGGATCTTGCACATGCTCTTGAAGTTTCATGTAACTATTATTTCTATGATATAGGAAGCGGAATTGACCATTATACAGGAAAAGATCTTGGCTATACTATTGAAATGAGTGATATAATGGAAACAGCCATGCAGTTTGGTCTCGGTGTACCGACAGGAATAGAAATAACTGAAACCGTAGCTCCTGTTCCATCAGAAGATCAGAAGCTCACTGCTATGAAATCTTCACTAAGACACCATCTCAATTCAAATGCTGAGGATTTCTTTGAATCTTCCGTTGTAAGGGATGAAGAACTTCTTGCGGAATATATAGAAGAAATAGTATCGTGGACAGAAGAAAATCCTTCGAGAGGTACTATAATAGAAAGACTTCCGGATTACGGGGTTAAGGAAGAAAGAATTGAAAAGGTTGCAGATGATTGTAAATACAGTTTCTTCAACCAGGCAAAGATTACGCTTGCCGATGATTTCAATATTTCAATCGGTCAGGGAGAAAATATGTATACTCCTGTCCAGATGGCAAATTATGTAGCGACTATAGGTAATGGCGGTTACCTTAATGAAGTAACACTTATAAAGCAGATACAGAATCACGAACTCGAACCGAAAAAAGAGCCTGTTAAGGCCGACGTTACTGACGAGCAGCTTGATGCAGTTATCGAAGGTATGAAGCTTGTAACAGGCGGTACAAATGGTAATATGCGCGGAGTTTTCGGTAGTTTTCCTGTAAAAGTAGCTGCAAAGTCGGGTACAGCTGAAAAATCAGGTGTAATTCAGCCGGCAGATGAAGTAGAATATATTAAGAAGTATTTGAGATATCTCGATTACAGACTTTCATGGGCGGATGTTGAAGCTGAAATGAACAGACTTCTTACTGAAGAGGGAAGCGTATACAGAACAGAAGCGGCAGCCGTAGACCAGGCAGTTAAGAATCTTTCAGGTGGAAGAGTAACTCAGTCAATGATTAACCAGTGGAAGGACGTTTACGATCCTTTTGCCTGGGTTGTAGCAATGGCTCCTGCGGATGATCCTGAAATTGCTGTTGCAGTTCTTCTTGTACAGGGCGGTACTGGAGGATATGCAGCACCTGTCGCACGCGAAGTAATCGGTGAGTATTTCAAGCTTAATGCGGATTATAATACTACTACTCTTGAAACAGTAATTCAGTAGGAGATGAAATAATGGGCAAAGTTATTTTGATCACATCAGGAAAAGGCGGAACAGGAAAGAGTACTTTTGCATCAAACATGGGTGCACTTCTCGCATCGGAAGGCAAAAGCGTAGTTCTTGTGGATATGGATATGGGACTTCGTACTCTTGACATATATATGGGCCTGGAGTCAAAAGTTGTTTACAACGTTTATGACGTAGTATCAGGTCTCTGCAGAATCAAGCAGGCTCTCATAAAGGACAAACGTTTTGATAATCTTTACCTCATGGCGGCTGCTCCTCACAGAGATGACACAAGAGTAACGCAGCTTCATATGAAAGTCCTTTTCAGAAGACTTGCTGAAAAATTCGATTATGTAATCGTAGATTCGCCTGCGGGAATTGATGACGGTTTTGCACTTGCTGCAGCAGGTGCTGACAAAGCAGTAGTTGTTACTGTACCTGAATATACTGCAGTAAGAGATGCTGAAGTTGTAAGTGCTCTTATAGACAGCATGGGTATTAAGGAAAAGTACTATGTTATAAACAAAGTCAGACCTGAAATGATCACAAGCGGTATGATTCCGACAATCGAAGAAATCAATGAAATAATCAGAATGCCGCTTGCGGGAATCATTCAGTATGATGAAAACATACACATTGCCGTAAACAACGGACTTCCGATCGTTTTCAAACAAGATTCATACATCTACGAAAACATGAATAACATTGTAAAAAGAATTACGGAATAAAAAATGCAGGCTCACATGAGCTTGCATTTTTAATTACATAAAACGTTAAATTCTAAAAGTTGATTTGTTTGCTTCGTATACCTACACAAAGTATCAGCCCGACAGCTGCCATGTTTGACAATATTGCAGATCCTCCGTATGAGAGGAAAGGAAGTGTGATTCCTGTTACAGGCATGATGCCCATTGTCATCGCAATATTTTCGAAAATCTGGAATCCGAACATTCCGATGAGTCCGATAACGATAAGTGCTCCGTAAAGGTCGATAGCATCTCTTGCAATTACTGCAAATCTGTAAAGAAGTGCTGTAAAAAGAAGTATTACGACAAGGCCGCCGATGAGCCCGAGTTCTTCACAGATTACAGAGAAAATAAAGTCGGATTTCTGAACAGGAAGGAAGTCGAGTTCCTTCTGGGTGCCGTTAAAGAGACCTTTTCCGAAAAGTCCTCCTGAACCGATTGCAATCTTCGACATCCATACATGATAATTACCAGGAAGTGTAAGATCGTTCGGATGGAGGAAGGCAAGTATACGGTCTTTCTGATGATCAGCCATTACGAGAAACATAACAGGGACACACGCACAGAAAGCAAGGAAAAGTTTCAGAAGAAGTTTATAGTCAATCCCTGCATAAAACACCATGAGTGCCCACATTGCGCAGTAAACGATAGCACTTCCCAGGTCTTCCTTAACCACAATTATTATAAATGGCGCACCGTAAAGAAAAGCCATGAAAATACCTTTGAAAGTGTCAAGGCTGTCTCTGTTTTTTGAAAGATACATTGCCATGAGGATTGCAAACGAAAGCTTTACAAACTCAGATGGCTGAAGTGTTGTAACACCTGGTATTCTTATCCACGAACGGGCACCGTACTGCTCATAACCGAGTCCCGGAATATATACTGTGAGTAGAACAAGTATTGAACCGATATAAAGAAACTTCTCAAAATTGCTGTATGATTTATAGTCGATCATGAGAATGATTATAGCGCAGATTCCACCGAGAACATAGGCGAGAGCCTGAATTATGATATCTCTGAGACTGCTGTTTAACACGAATCCGTCAGGGTAAGTAACACTATATATGATTACTAAACTGATGGTAGCAAGCAGACCGATTATGAGGATAATTTTCTTATCCAGATTTTTAAGTAAGCCTAAAAAATAGTTCATCCTTTGACCTCTAATCCTTGACATTTATGCATCTAAAATATTATAATATACAATGTGTGATTATATCAAGATTTATATCAATTTTGTGTAATTTTAAACTATCTATTCGCGGTTTTTCCGTGAATGTTTATCTTTAAAGCAAAAAATAACCATTTGAAAAAAATTTTAAAAAAGGAGGTGGACTTATCGGAATGAATGGTATCGTAACTATCGTAATTTACGTTTTATTGTTGGTTTTTGTACTGGCTTTAGGGCTGTTAATCGGATATATTATTAGAAAAAATGTCGGAGAAAAAGCTATAGGAAGTGCGGAGACAAAGGCACGCAATCTTATTCTTGACGCTGAAAACAGAGCAGATACAATCAAAAAGGAAATTACTCTTGAAGCTAAGGAAGAAGCTCATCGTATAAAGAGCGAAGCAGAACGTGACGCTCGCGAAAGAAGATCAGAAATTCAGAAGTCTGAAAGAAGACTCATCCAGAAGGAAGAGTCAATTGATAGAAAACTCGAAAACATTGAAAGAAAAGAAGAAAGCATTGCAAACAAAGAAGCAGCTCTCGTAGAAAAGAACAAAGAGCTTGACGGATTTATTGCAAAGCAGATGGAAGAACTTGAAAAGATTTCAGGTCTTTCAGTTGAAGAAGCTAAGGCTATTCTTCTCTCAAACTGTGAAAAGGAAATCCGTCATGAGGCATCACTCATGATTAAGGAGATAGAAGCTAAGGCTAAGGAAGAAGGGGACAAACGTGCAAAGGAAATCATCACTGGTGCAATCCAGAGATGTGCTGCAGACCACGTTGCCGAAAGTACAGTTTCAGTAGTACCTCTTCCAAACGACGAAATGAAGGGAAGAATCATCGGTCGTGAAGGTAGAAATATAAGAGCTATCGAAACACTCACAGGTGTTGAACTCATCATCGATGATACTCCTGAAGCGGTAATCCTCTCAGGTTTTGATCCTGTAAGAAGAGAAATTGCAAGAGTAGCTCTTGAAAAACTTATCGTTGATGGAAGAATCCATCCTGCAAGAATCGAAGAAATGGTCGAAAAGGCAGAGAAGGAAGTAAACGCAATCATCAAGGATGCCGGCGAACAGGCGACATTCGAAGTAGGAATACATAATCTCCACCCAGAGCTCATCAAGCTCCTCGGAAGATTAAAGTACAGAACTTCATACGGCCAGAATGTTCTCAAGCATTCAGTTGAAGTTGCACACCTGGCAGGCCTTATGGCAGGTGAACTCGGACTCGACGTGAAGCTTGCAAAGAGAGCCGGCCTTCTCCACGATATCGGAAAGGCACTTGACCACGAAGTAGAAGGAACACATGTTGATATAGGTATTGATGTACTTAAGAAGTACAAGGAATCAGAAGCAGTAATCAACGGCATGGCTGCACACCATGGCGATTACGAACCTAAGAGCATGGAAGCAGTTCTCATTGCAGCTGCAGACGCGCTCTCAGCAGCAAGACCTGGAGCAAGAAGAGAAACTCTTGAATCATACATCAAGAGACTTCAGAAGCTCGAAGAGATTGCAAACACTACTCCTGGAGTAGACAAGTCATTCGCAATTCAGGCAGGAAGAGAAATCAGAGTTATGGCTAAGCCTGAAGAAATCAATGACGAAGAAATGGTATTCCTCGCAAGAGAAATCAGCAAAAAGATTGAATCTGAACTTGAATATCCAGGTCAGATCAAGGTTAATGTGGTTCGCGAAACAAGAGCAATCGAATACGCAAAATAACCACAATTACTCATCAGAACATCACACGGACGCGGCAGTTATTTCTGTCGCGCCTGTTTGGTTTTAAAAGTAATTATAACAATATTCAGATTTATAAGTTATGCAGTAGATTTTGTAACAAAGATAGGAGATTTGTTTTAATGAGTAACAAGCACGAAGCTTATACATTAACGCATGAGCAGAAGAGCGAGTTTTACGGACAGATGGTAAAGATCGCCATTCCCGTAATCATTCAGAACATTATCAGTATCGGTCTTGGCGTTGCCGATACAATGATGATTGGTAAGCTCGGTGAAGACCAGCTTGCCGGCGTAGGAGCAGGAAACCAGCTTTTCTGGCTTTTCTGGGGAATTATTTTCGGTTTCTACAGCGGCGCAAACGCGCATTCATCACAGTACTGGGGTGCAGGTAACAAAGAAAAAACTTGGCATGTACTCGGTATGGACTATGTTGTAGGTTTTACAATCGGAGTTATTACAATACTAACAACATATACAGTAGGCGGAAAACTCCTCTGGTTCTTCTCAAGAGACCCGCAGGTAATACAGTACGGTATTGATTACATGAGAATTGCATGTTTTGCAAACTTCTTCTCATTTGTATCATTTGCATTTATTTTTAACTGCAGAGTAGTTCAGAAACTTAAGTTTGTAACAACTGCAAATGTCGGTTCACTTTTCGTGAATATTTTTCTGAACTGGGTGTTTATTTATGGTAATCTTGGTGCTCCGGCTCTCGGAGTAAAGGGAGCAGCACTTGCAACAACACTTACAAGAGTTGCAGAACTTCTTGCAGTTATTATTTATGCACTTGTCTGCAAGGATCATCCACTTCGTGTTGGACCAAAGAAGCTCTTCACATTCAAGCCGATGTTCTTTGTAAACGTACTCAGAACAGCCTTCCCTGTAGTTGTAACTGAAACAATGTTCTCACTCGTTGGATCAGCAACATTTGCAATCTACGGTACAATCGGTTCAGCAGCACTCGCAGTTATTCAGGTTGCTACAAATATTGCAAACCTTGCACAGGTAGTATTCTTCGGACTCGGTAATGCTGCAGCCGTAACAATCGGCGGAGCCCTTGGAGTTCGTGACAGAGAAAGAGCAATCGAATATGCAAAGATTTCATTCAGACTTGCGTTAATCTTAAATGTAATCGTATCAGCAATGATCATCCTCATAGCAAAACCTATTTCCGGCTTCTATGACTTTGAACCGGATACAATCACACTTATGATTAAGGTTATCTTCGTATGGGCGATTATTTCAATACCTAAGATGACAAACTACACTCTTGTCTGCGGTGTTTTAAGAGCAGGTGGAGATACACTTTACACTCTCAAGGTAGATATTATCGGTAACGTTTTCATTCAGCTTATTCTCTGTGTACTTTCAGTACTCGTATTCAAGTGGGCATTACCGGTATGTATCCTTTTCGTAAGTATTTCAGACTGCGTAAGACTTGCGCTCAACATGAAGCGTTATCTCAGCCTTGAATGGATCAACATGTACAACTAATCGCAATTAACTTTAAAAAGTAGTTTTGGCAGGAGATTTGATAAGATGGGACACAATGAAACGTACACACTTTCACCTGAACAGAAAAGTGCGTTTTACAGCAAAATGATAAAAATCGCCATTCCTGTTATCATCCAGAATATAATCAGTATCGGACTTGGCGTTGCAGATACAATGATGATAGGAAAGCTCGGTGAAGCTGAAATCGCCGGAGTAGGAGCAGGAAACCAGCTCTTCTGGCTTTTCTGGGGAATTATTTTCGGATTCTACAGTGGTGCCAACGCACACGCTGCACAGTACTGGGGAGCAGGCGACAGAAAGAAGACACTTCATGTACTTGGTATGGATTATGCTGTAGGAGCCACAATCGGACTTCTTACAATTCTTTCAACGTATTTAGTAGGTGATAAGCTTCTCTGGTTCTTTTCAAGAGACCCTGAAGTAATAGGATACGGACTTGCTTACATGAGAGTAGCATGTTTTTCATACTTCTTCTCATTCCTCTCATATGCATTTATTTTTAACTGCAGAGTAGTTCAGAGACTTACATTCGTTACATCGGCAAACGTTGTATCGCTTTTCTTCAATATCTTCCTTAACTGGGTATTCATCTTTGGTAAACTCGGAGCACCAAGACTCGGAGTAGTGGGAGTGGCGCTTGCAACAACAATTACAAGAGCAGTTGAACTTATTGCAGTAATAATCTATATGCTTTCTGTGAAAGACCATCCGCTCCGTGCAAAAGTAAGTGAACTTTTCGGATTCAGCAGAGAATTCTTCAAGAAGGTTGCAAAGACTGCGTCACCGGTTGTTATTACAGAAGCAGCATTTTCTATTCTCGCATCGGCAACTTTTGCAATATACGGTATTCTCGGAACATCAGCACTTTCAGTAATCCAGGTTGCTGAAGTTGTGGCAAATATGGCGCAGGTAGTATTCTTCGGTCTTGGTAATGCTGCAGCCGTTACTATCGGAGGAGCACTCGGTGTAAACGATGATAAGACTGCGTATGAATATGCGAGAATAACAGTGAAACTTGCGTGTATTCTATGTGTAATAGTTTGTGGTACAATTTTTGTAATCGCAAGACCGGTTTCAGCGTTTTATGATTTCGACCCTACGACAATAGAATTACTCGTTCAGGTTCTCTATGTATGGGCAATCATCACAGTTCCCAAGATGCTCGGTTACGTATTTGTATGTGGTATCTTAAGAGCAGGCGGAGATACATTGTTTACGCTTTATGTTGATATAGGCGGAAATGTTTTACTTCAGATACCGCTTGCACTTCTCGCTGTAGTTGTGCTTGAACTTCCACTTCCGTTCTGTATCCTCATGGTTACAATGAATGACTGTGTGAAGCTTGTAATTTTCATCTGGCGTTTCTTCTCAAAGAAGTGGATCAACATGTACAACAAGGCTGCTTAGTTTTAAAAAGAAGGTTAAAAAATGTTTGTTTATTTGGATAATAGCGCTACAACAAGACAGTATGATGCTGTTACAGAAAAAATGATTAAATACATGAAGGAAGACTTCGGTAATCCTTCATCTCTTCATCGTCCCGGCATTGATGCCGAAAAGGCAGTTAAAGAAGCAAGACGCCTTGTAGCGTCAGCAATAGGCTGCGCTGATGATGAACTTTATTTCACATCAGGCGGAACAGAAAGCGACAATACTGCTATTTTCGGAGCGGCTGAGGCAGGCAAAAGAAGAGGAAACAGAATCATAACTACGCAGGTAGAACATCCTGCAGTTCTTGAATCAGTAAAGAGACTTGGAGATTCAGGATTTGATGTAGTATTTCTTCCTGTAAACTCTGACGGCAGCGTGAATATGGATGCCTTGAAGGAAGCTGTAAACAGTGAAACAATCCTCGTATCCATCATGCAGGTCAATAATGAAAGCGGAATCATAATGCCGACAGGCGAAATCGCTTCATATATTACAGGTTTCAACAAGTCAAACGGTACAGAGGTACTCTTCCATGTCGATGCCGTACAGTCATTCGGAAAAATGAGAGTGATGAAACCGGGAATTGATATGATGTCAGTAAGCGCGCACAAGATTCACGGTCCTAAGGGAATCGGCGGCCTTTATGTAAAAAAAGGCAGAAATATAAGACCTTATATAGTTGGCGGAGGTCAGGAAAAGCATTTCAGATCAGGAACAGAAAACGTTCCGGGTATAGCCGGTTTCGGAAAGGCGGCAGAAATTTCATATAAGAATCTTGATGCCAGACTCGAGTCAATGGCAAAGGCGAGAACATATCTTCTTGAAGGTATCAGAACTGAAATCAAGGATATTCGTATCAACAGCGTTGAAAAGTGCAGTGTAAGCGGAGAAGAAGGCCTTTCAAGCCCTTCCGTACTCAATATATCGTTCCTCGGAACAAGAGGCGAAGTTATTCTTCATACACTCGAGCAGTCAGGTATTTATGTTTCAACAGGCTCTGCATGTTCATCAAACAAGAAGGGACAGAGCCACGTGCTTACTGCTATGGGCCTTAAAGATAAGGAAATCGAAGGCGCTATCCGTTTCAGCTTCAGTGAAGAAAACACAATTGAAGAAATGGATTACGTGCTTGACAAACTCAAGGAAGCTGTATTAAGATTCAGGAAACTCGGTAGTTTCAGATAATATAAATTGCCGTCTTTTGTGCGGTGGAGGAAATAATGAACGAACAGAACATTTTCATAGTAAGATGCGGTGAAGTTGCACTTAAGGGAATGAACAAGCCATATTTCGAAAGAATGCTTGTTGACCGTATCAGAGCAAGATTAAAGAAGATCAACAACGGTACAGACCTCGAAGTAAAGCGTCATGAAGGCCTTATTTTCGTGCGTACTGACAAGAGCTACGATAAGGAATTAATCGTAAAGGAAATTTCAAAGGTATTCGGAGTAGCTTCTGTATCACCGGCTGTTGAAGCCGAAAGCAATCTTGATAAAATAGGTGAAGCTGCAGTTGAATATATGCTCGATCTTATCGAAAAGAGAGGCGTAAAGACTTTTAAGGTTGAAGCAAAGCGTGCTGACAAAAACTTCCCTGTAAAGTCACCTGACATCGGAAGAATCATCGGTGCAAAAGTCCTCATCGGATGCAAGGTTCTCAAGGTTGATGTTCATAATCCGGATGTACTTCTTTTTGTAGATGTAAGACAGGGCGTTTCATATATCTATGATGCAAAGGTTTCTGGTTTCGGTGGTCTTCCGCTCGGAACAAACGGTAAAGGTATGGTTCTTCTTTCAGGCGGAATCGATTCTCCTGTAGCTGCATGGATGATGGCAAAGAGAGGCATGATGATTGAGGCTGTACACTTCCATTCATATCCTTACACTAGTGAAAGAGCTCAGGAAAAGGTTGAAGAACTTGCTTCAATCGTTTCAGGTTATACAGGAAAATTCAGAATGCATACAGTAAATCTTCTTCCAATCCAGGAAGAAATCGTTACAAAGTGTCCTGAAGAAGAAACTACAATCCTCGTTCGTCGTTTCATGATGAGAATCGCAGAAAAAATCGCTGAAAAGCGTGGATGTACTATGCTCATCACAGGTGAAAATCTCGGTCAGGTAGCAAGCCAGACTGCAGACGCACTCGTAGTTACAAATGCTTCTGTAACTATGCCTGTAATGAGACCACTCATCGCAATGGACAAGGTTGATATCATGGAAAAGGCGCAGGAAATAGGAACATTTGAAACATCAATCCAGCCTTATGAAGACTGCTGTACAGTTTTCCTTCCAAAGCATCCTGTAACTAAGCCTAAGCTCGAAAAGATTCTCGAATCAGAATCAAATCTCGATGTTGAAGGACTCATCGAAAGAGCAGTTGAGTCTGCTGAAGTTATAAACATTTATCCAAGATAATTAATACGGATTTTAAACTATTCGACAAAAATAGAATTTTATCCCCCTTTTCTCCTAAAGACATGCCGGCTCAGGCAGCAGTATAATTAGGTTAAAAGGGGGTTTTTGTATGCATATAGATTTTATTATGACTGATAACATATTGATTGCCGCTGTCAAGGGTGATATAGATCATCACAATGCAAAGTTCATGAGAGAAGAAATAGACAGAACATACGAAGTCTTTTCCGGGAAACATATAATACTCGATTTTTCCGGAGTCCCGTTTGTTGATAGTTCCGGCATAGGTATGATTCTCGGAAGATATAATGTGGTTAAGGAAAATGGAGGAAAGCTGATCATATGCGGAGTTAGTGAATACATGAGAAAAATACTGCATATGTCAGGAATATTTACTATTATTCAGGCATATGAGTCGGTTTCAGAAGCTATAAATATTATTAAAGAAGAGTATAGTGACGGAATGACAGATTATGAAAATCACAGGTAAGGCGGGAGGTTTGATATGATAAACAAAGTGAGAATAGAAATAGCAGCTGTTTCAGAAAATGAAGCATTTGCAAGATCAGCAGTTTCTGCTTTTGTTGCAGGACTTGACCCTACAGTAGAAGAGCTTACAGAGATAAAGACGGCAGTTTCAGAAGCAGTGAGTAACAGCATAATCCACGGTTATTCAGGTGGCAGAGAAGACAAGATTGTAGCACTTGAATGTAGTTATGATGAGAAAGGCATTGTAAGAATTACAATTACTGATACAGGAAAAGGTATAGAAGACATAGAGCAGGCAAGAAAACCACTGTTTACGACGGGAAATGAAGATGAACGCTCAGGTATGGGTTTTACAGTGATGGAAAGCTTCATGGACAAGGTTTTTGTTGAATCTGAAAAAGGAGAAGGGACAAGAGTTATTCTTGTGAAAACCCTTGATTTGAATTATGGCATGTAAGTATGTACCGATGCCGAAGGAAGATACATACGAACTTATAAAAAAAGCAAAAAACGGAGATGAAAAGGCAAAAGAAGAAATAGTATATAGAAACACCGGACTTGTAAAAAGCATCGCACTCAGATTTACCGTAAGGGGATATGAACTTGAGGACCTTCTTCAGATAGGTTACATAGGACTCCTGAAGGCGGTAGAGAGATTCGATGCTTCTTTTAATGTGATGTTTTCAACGTATGCTGTCCCGATGATACTTGGAGAAATCAAAAGATATATAAGAGATGACGGCAAAATCAAGGTATCTCGCCAGCTTAAGCAGGATATAAGGGAAATGACACAGCTCGAAGAAGAATATTATAGAAAAACGGGTGATTATCCGAAACTTTCGGTACTGGCAGAAATGATGAGAATTGAAAAAGAGGAACTTCTTGAGATTATTTCTGCAAGAGATGCACTTTCTAACATGGAAAGCCTCGATAACCCGGAAAAAAATAGTTATGCGGAAGTCAGAAACAAGGATATTTGTGACGATGAAGAACAAAAAATTAACAAAATATTCCTTAAGTCTGCGATAGGCACTCTCGGGGAGCGTGAAAGGCAGATAATAGTACTCAGATACTTTGCTGACATGACACAGTCCCAGATTGCTCAAAAGCTTGGAATTTCTCAAGTTCAGGTGTCAAGAATAGAAAAAAGGGTGCTTCTTGAATTAAGAGGTAAAATAAAGGAATAAAAATGTAAAAAGACCTTGCAAAAGCGGTTGAAATGGTGTTTAATAGAAGTGTATGTTGTTATATTGTTAACAATTTTATTTACTTAAAAAGAGGGCTTTTGGCCCGACTTTTTTGCGGGAAACCGTTATTAAAATTTTAAGGAGGCATTTACATGAACTTTCAGCTTACGAAAGAACAGGAATTCGTTAGAAAAATGGTAAGAGAATTTGCCGTTAACGAAGTTGAACCAATTGCTGCTGACATCGATAAGGAACACAGATTCCCAGTTGAAACAGTAGAAAAAATGGCAAAGTATGGTCTTTTAGGAGTTCCATTCCCAACAGAAGTTGGCGGAACAGGTGGAGACCACATCTCATACGCAATCACAGTTGAAGAATTATCAAGAGTATGCGCATCAACAGGCGTTATCTGCTCAGCTCACACTTCACTCTGCTCATGGCCTATCTTCAAGTATGGTACTCCAGAACAGAAGGCTAAGTATCTCCCAGACCTCAACTCAGGTAAGAAGCTCGGAGCTTTCGGTCTTACTGAACCAGGTGCTGGTACAGACGCTGCTATGCAGCAGACAAAGGCTGAAGACTGTGGTGACTACTGGCTCCTCAACGGATCAAAGGTATTCATCACTAACGGTGGATATGCAGACGTATTCTGCATCATGGCTATGACTGACAAGTCAAAGGGAACAAAGGGTATCTCATCATTCATCGTAGAAAAGGGTGACGAAGGCTTCTCAATCGGTAAGACAGAAGACAAGATGGGTATCTGCGCATCATCAACTACAGAACTTATTTTCCAGAACTGCAAGATTCCTAAGGACAGACTCCTTGGTAAGATTGGAGAAGGTTTCAAGGTTGCTATGTCAACTCTTGACGGTGGTAGAATCGGTATCGCATCACAGGCTCTCGGTATCGCACAGGGCGCTCTTGATGTAACTGTAGAATATATGCAGGCTAGAAAGCAGTTCGGAAAGAAGCTTTCACAGATGCAGGCTCTTCAGTTCGAAGTTGCTAACATGGCTACTCAGATTGAAGCTGCTAGACTTCTCGTTTACAAGGCTGCTGACATGAAGGATAAGGGACTCCCTTATGGTAAGAACGCTGCTATGGCTAAGCTCTTCGCTGCAGAAACAGCTATGTACGTTACTACTAAGGCTGTTCAGCTCCACGGTGGTTACGGATTCACTAAGGATTACCCAGTAGAAAGAATGATGAGAGACGCTAAGATCACTGAAATCTATGAAGGTACTTCAGAAGTTCAGAAGATGGTTATCTCAGCTGCAGTATTCGCAAAATAGGAATAGGGAGGAATAGAAATGGCATTCAAAATTTTAGTATGTGCAAAGCAGGTTCCTGATACAAACGTTATCAAGATTAACCCTGTAACTGGTACTCTTATCAGAGACGGCGTTCCATCAATCCTCAATCCAGATGATGCTAACGCTCTTGAAGAAGCTCTCAAGCTCAAGGACAAGTACGATGACGTTACTGTAACAGTTGTTACAATGGGTCCTCCACAGGCTGACCAGATGATCTTCGAATGCATCGCTATGGGCGCTGACGAAGGTATCATCTTAAGTGACAGAGCTGTTGGTGGTTCAGATACACAGGCTACAGCAAACGCTCTTACAGCTGCTATCAAGAAGATCGGCGATTTCGACATGATCTTTGCTGGTAGACAGGCTATCGACGGAGACACTGCTCAGGTAGGTCCACAGATCGCTGAAAAGCTCGGACTCCCACAGGTTACATATGTAGAAGAATTCGATATCAACGAAGACAGAACAGAAGTTACTGTTAAGAGACAGCTCGAAGACGGTTATGAACTCATCAAGGTTAAGACTCCTTGCATGCTCACTTGCATTAAGGAACTCAATCAGCCTAGATATATGCACGTTGCTGGTATCTTTGCTCCTAACAAGGACATCAAGATCTGGAGTGCTGCTGACGTAGAAGTTGACCTCGAAACAGTAGGTCTCAAGGCTTCACCTACAAACGTTTACAAGTCATTCACACCACGTCCAAAGGGAAAGGGCGTTATGCTTACTGGAGAAACTGAAAAGGATCTCGCTGCTGACTTAATCGCAAGATTCAAGGCAAAGCACATTATTTAAGGAGGAAATGAGAAATGGCAGTAAATTTAGCTGATTATAAAAACATTTGGGTTTACGCTGAACAGAGAGGCGGAAAGCTCCAGAACGTTGCGCTCGAACTCATTGGTGAAGGCCGCAGATTATCAAGAGAAATTAACGCTGAAGTATGGGCAGTTCTCATCGGAAACGGAATCGACGATTTAGCAACAGAATGTTTCGAATATGGTGCTGACAAGGTTCTCTTAATCCAGGACGAAAAGCTCGCTAAGTATACAACAGATGGTTACACAAAGGCTCTTTGTGATGCTATCAACGAATATAAGCCAGAAATCGTTATGTACGGTGCTACTCACATCGGTCGTGACCTCGCTCCAAGATGTGCTGCTAGATGCAACACTGGTCTCACAGCTGACTGTACACACCTCGACATCGATATGGATGGATATATCGCATTCACATCAGAAAACACTACTCTCGACGTTTCAACAGTAGACAAGAACGACACTAAGGCTCTTGGTCTCAAGATGACTCGTCCAGCATTCGGTGGAAACCTCATGGCTACAATCATCATCCCTAACCACAGACCTCAGATGTCAACAGTAAGACCTGGCGTTATGTCAAAGAGAGAAAGAGAAGTTGGAGCTACAGGCGAAATCGTTAAGTTCAACCCAGTTATCACAGACGCTGATATCAGAGTACAGGTTCTCGAAGTTGTTAAGTCAGCTAAGGAACTCGTATCACTCACAGATGCTGATATCATCTGCTCAGGTGGTAGAGGAGTTGGCGGTCCTGAAGGATTCCAGATCATCAAGGACTTCGCAGCTAAGGTTGGCGGCGTTGTAGGTTCATCAAGAGCTTGCGTAGACGCTGGTTGGATTGACCACGCACACCAGGTAGGACAGACTGGTACAACTGTAAAGCCTAAGATCTACTTCGCATGTGGTATTTCAGGAGCTATCCAGCACCTCGCTGGTATGCAGAACTCAGACATCATTGTTGCTATCAACAAGGATCCTGACGCTCCTATCTTCGAAGTTGCTGACTACGGTATCGTAGGCGACCTCTTCAAGGTAATCCCTGAAATCATGGCTGCATGGGACAAATAATCGATATTTCGGTTAAAACTTTAAGTAAATAAAATTACACTATATAAAATGTGGAAGTGAGTTCGCTCACTTCCGCTTTTTTTGTCGCTTTAGCAGCGGTTCCGACCTGCGATAGTAGGGAGGAACAAATAACCACCGGCTATGCCGGTGAGGTTAAGAAGCTTTAGCTTAAAGTAAATAAAAACCTCCTATGGTAGAATAGTGATGGTTCCCCAACCACACTAACAACAGAGGAGGTAGTGTCATGAAAGACAATAATAGTTTAGCACATACAACGTGGAATTGTAAGTATCACATTGTGTTTGCACCAAAGTACAGAAGACAAGTAATATACGGCCAGATTAGAGCTGACATTGGAAAGATATTGAGAATGTTATGCCAAAGAAAAGGAATAGAAATTGTTGAAGCCGAATGTTGCAAGGATCACATCCACATGCTAGTGCAAATACCACCAAAATACAGTGTTTCGGATGTCGTTGGATATCTCAAAGGGAAAAGCGCACTGATGATTTTTGATCGTCATGCGAATTTAAAGTACAAATATGGAAACAGACATTTCTGGTGCCGTGGATACTATGTTGACACAGTCGGAAAAAATGAAAAGAAAATAGCGGAATATGTCAGAACCCAGCTGCAGGAAGACATTGCGAATGACCAGATTAGCATGAAAGAATACATAGATCCTTTCACTGGTGAGAAAATAAAGAAGTAATGTGAAAAGACCTTTAGGTCTGCTGCGAAAGTAATGTGCGGTTGGGGAACGACTCAGCGCGTCTTGAGACGCAACGCAGGTAAGGGCCCCTTGTAGGGGCAAAAGCAAACCACCGGCTGAGCCGGTGGTTATGATTTACACACAATATGCGTTTAATTAGAATACTGTGATGTGTGTGATTTCAGCTGGATTGTCGCTGTCGAGAGTGTAGTAAGTAACTTCATTACCAGTTTCGAGGTCAACTTCTACGTCTGTGATATCTCCAACAGTCCATACTGAGTTATCAGCATCGTATACGTATACGATAACATCATCAGCGATTACGCCATAGTTTGCAACGTAAGTAGCTCCATCAGTAGTAGCCTTAAGTCTTCCGTTGTTAACAGTGATTGAGTATCCACTTGTTGTTACAGTTCCAGCAGCTGTAACTGTAACTACTCCTGCAACATCAAGAGTTCCATCAGTGTTGTACTTGAAGATCTTGAGAGCTGAAGTTGTTGCGATAAGACTTGAAGCACTTGCATCTGCACCGATTGTAGCTTCCTTAGCATCAGCGATAACTACAACACCGTATCCAGCATCTGAGTTGTCTTCGAATGCTTCGTTTACTACACCGTAAACATTGTTATCAGTTGTGCTATCTGACTTAACGATCATGAATTCTACTGTATCAGTATCTTCGTCTACTACATAGAGAACAGCTGTGAGGTCAGCGTCATAGAGATCAGCAGCCTTACCAATTGAGAAGTCTTCTGTAGCCTTTTCAGTTGCAGCATTTACTCCATCAGCAAGGATAACGATAGTGTTATCAGTAATGTTAGCTCCAGCGAGGAGACCCTTAGCACTTACTTCTACGCTAGCTCCAGTTGTAACTGCAGCAACTGTTGCGCCTGAAATTTCTCCGTCCTTATTGAGGTCGTACTTGAATACAGTACCTACAGTGAGGAACATAGCAGCATCTGATGTATCTTCAGCAATAGCAACTTCCTTTTCAGTTCCATCTGTTCCGAAGAACTTGATAGCATATTCAGTTGTTGCGCTTGACCAGTCGCCAACAACAGCCTTAGTATCAGTTACGATACCGTAGTTAGCGAGTTCTCCTGAAACCTTATCGATAGCGAATACATCACCTGCATAGTTGAGAGTGAGTTCTACTTCATCTCCAGGAACGAATGCAAATGTTGAACCATCGTTCATTGCATATACTGTTCCATCTACTGTGATTTCCTTAGCGTCTGATGACTTCTTAGTGATTTCACCAGTAACAACCTTGTCGCTTACTTCGAGCTTAGTAACATAGTTTGTATCGTTAGTGTAAACAGTAACGATATCGTCCTTTTCGATGTCAGCAAGAGCATCAACACCTACGAGTACAAATGTTGTAGTATCGATTTCAAAATTGTCATCTTCTACAAACTTGTAAGCGTTTGCAATCTTGTTGTTTTCAGCAATGTTCTTTACCATTGCATTTGTGATCTGTACATCATTTCCAGTCCATACAGCTTCTGAATAGATGTTGTTGATCTTCTTTCCTGATACCTTTACAGCAAGTGTGTATTCAGTGTCAGCAGCAGCTGAAGCGTTTGAGATAGCAGTTCCTGATGTTTCACCGTTATTGAATACTACAACCTGACCGCCAAAGTTGTCAGTAACTACAGTGTATTCTACATCGTCAGCAACAAACTTTCCATCCTTAAATTCACCAGTGAGGAATGTTGACTTAACTTCCTTGATACCAGTGATTTCGTTGTCAGCGTTTGCATAAGCAACAACGTATGCACCATAATAAGCCTTAACGTTTGTTCCTTCAGCAACTGTTGCAGCTTCAGTAAGGATGAACGCATCGCCAACAGCAGCAGCAGTAGCAACACCATCTGGATCGTAGAGCTGCTGGTCAAGTCTTGCCATCATAGTGTCAACTGGAGTGTTCTGATGCCATACATTGTCAGTATCAACATAACCGATTCTGTTTTCGAGGTTGTTGAAGATCATTACAGCAACGTCGCCTCTGTTAGCAGCAGCTGAACCAGCCTGAGTGATTCCGTCCATGATTCCAAGAGCCTTAGCCTTTACAACATAGTTTGCAGGCCAAGTTCCAGGGAGTGATGCGTCTGTGTAACCACAAGCTCTAACGAGCATAGTAGCCATTTCCTGATAGCTTACAGTGTCAGCAGGTCTGAACTTTCCGTTTCCGTCTCCCTTTAAGATTCCGAGAGCTTCTGCATAACCGATATAGCCCTTTGCCCATCCATAACCTTCGAGGTCTGTGAATGATGCAGTGTTTCCAGCAGCATATTCAGCGAGACCGAGTGCAGTTACAACGAGTTTAGCAGCTTCTGCTCTTGTTACAGCGTTAGCTGGCTTATATGTTCCATCTGGATAGCCAGTAACTACGCCGAGTTCTGTAAGAGCGATAACAGCAGCTTCGCAGTCTGTTCCTTCTACGTCAGCAGGAACTGCGAATGCCATTGAGAAGCTACCGAGTACAAGTGCGAGCACGAGTACGAATGAAATTACTTTTTTCATTTCGAGTCTCCTCCTAAAATATATTTTCTGTATACGAGAAGCGAAATGCACGTTATTACGTACTTTTTATCAAAATAATAGCAAAACAAAAACTGCAAAGCATTAAATACCTTGCAGTTTTATCAATTCGCATTATATTAATATCTTTTCGGCACATTTTTTTAGAGGCAAAACTGAGCATAATTAAAACCTCAGAGTTGTTGTAGAGTACCTTTTAATAACTGTATAAAAATACAGATTATCACTTTTTAGTTGCATATTTCTGCACGCCTAGCAAATGTATGTGAAATAAATGTTACTCTCCGAGCAGAAAATCAAGCGAATTCACAAGGTGTATTCCGTCTTTTGTTATCTCTTTTTCGCGTTTATTTAGAATCACAAATTTTTCAAAGTTGTCTCGTATTGCACGTAGAGATTTTAACGCAATTTCCAGTTCTTCGTCATCAGCGATTCCGATTACCTGAAAGTACTTCTTCACATCGCCTTTAATAGCAACAAAAGTGATATTGTGATTGCGAAGCATTCCGTTATATACTTCGTAGCCTCTACGTCCAAGTTCAAAATATACACTGTTCTCAAGAAGCTTGTTGTACTCGATGTTAGCTTCCTTTTCTGATTCGGTATTTTGTATCAAAATGTTGCTACAAATATAATTCCAAAGTCCGGTATCGACCATGTACCTTTTTCCCAATGTACTCAGTTCTTTACAGTTTCGTATATCATAACGCTTTACAGGGTAAAACATTTTTGAATCTTCGAGAGCTCTAATATATGCCTGCACTGTCTGTATTGCGCAAGTGGTACCGCAGTAGTCATTTAATCTTTTGGTAATCTGAGTATCGGATATGTTTTCCCCTATGCTTACAGCAAGCATCTGTGAAACTGCTTTTAATATTTCGGGATTAGACAATTGACGCCGATCCTTACGGCCGAGTATGTCCATGAAAAGAATTGATGAAAATATCCCCTCGTGCTCGGTTCTTAATGACAATACATCATATGAGCATGAGAGAACCTGAGGAAAGCCTCCATATTCAAAGTACTGTTTCAAGAGAACTTCTTCAGTAATCTTAAGCCCGTTACCGTCATATATCGTATATCGGTCGCGGGGTCGCTTCGATGAAGCCTTTTGTTTTCTTTCCTTACAGCCGGAGTCTTTTTCAGGATAAGCTGCATTATATACCGGTTTTCTATATATCTGATAGCCATGAAAAGCGACAAATTCTTTCAACGAGAGCGGAAACATCTCAATTTCGACACAATGCCCGTCAAACCAGCTATCAGCCCTTAAATCGGAATTCAGAGGCTCACCAAGCACAGCATAGATTATACAGTTGTATTTTTTATACAACATTTCAAGTAGTTCCGACCAGCCATCTATCTTATGCACATCATCCAAGAGAAAATATACTTTTTGACCCGAAAAACCCGCATCCGATGGTAGTGCGTCAAGAAAATCATCAACACCATTATACTTTTGAGGATTCATCTGTATTATACGTGCTGATGGTACACACGCTGCGTGAAGTGCTTCTCTGACGAGTCTTAAGAGAAAGCTCTTTCCTGAGCCTCTTCCTCCTGTGATAAGTGCAACCTTCTTACGATGTCCTGCTTCAAGTATTCTATCAACATATTCTTGCCTTCTAATTAAATTACTCTCTATTTTCATGTTTTTCTCCTGCAAAATCCTATTCTATGCAAGTCCTTTGCTTGTTATAAGCTATTATTTGTTACACAATTATACCATATGGCTGTGCGGAAATGTGACGTTTGTTGAAAAAGTGAAATAATCCGCTTGAATATTTATTGTAAAAGTGTAAAATATAAATAGCAGATTTGTTGTAAAAGTGTGGAGGAAAGTATGCTTTACAGAAAATTTCAGAAGGAAATCGAAAAATATTTTGATTCAGATTCGAACAAAATCCTTGTTGTGGATGGTGCTCGTCAGATAGGAAAGACATATATCATCAGACATGCAGGGAAACTCAGATTTGAGAATTATATCGAACTCAATCTTGTTGAAGACTTCGAAGGTCCTGGCCTCTTTAAAAATACTCATACTGTTGAAGATTTTTACCTACAAGTAAGCATGCTTGCAGGAGACAAGATGAAGGAAAAAAACAATACATTAATATTCCTTGATGAAATTCAGATGTATCCGCACCTTCTTACGCTTCTAAAATTCTTGAAACAGGATGACAGGTTTACGTATATCGCTAGCGGTTCGCTTCTTGGAGTTACGCTTGCCAGAACTACTTCAATTCCTATGGGCAGCATAGAAGTAAAGAGAATGTATCCTCTCGATTTTGAAGAATTTTTAATTGCGAATGGCTTCGGACAGGTGGGGATAGAAGTCCTCGAAAAAAAGTTTAAGAACCGCGAGAGCCTTGATGAAACTACACACTTTAAAATGCTCGACTACTTTAAGAAGTACCTTCTCGTAGGCGGTTTGCCTGATGCAGTGAACTCATATCTTAGCGAGAAGAACATAGTAAACGTGAGAAATATTCAGAACGAAATACATGAGTATTACGGGATTGACGCCTCCAAATACGATGAAACGCGCAGACTTAAGATCAGAAGGATATATGATATGATTCCGTCTAATCTTGAGAACAAAAAGAAGCGTGTGATAGTAAAGGATATCGAAGACAAGAAAGGAAAAAGATTTTCAGACTATCAGGAAGAATTCGATTATCTCGTTTCTGCAGGAATCGCTCTTGAAGTCAAGGCAATTTCAACGCCAGTCTTCCCTCTTATAGAGTCGAGTGAAAAGAACTTATTAAAGCTTTACCTTAACGATGTGGGCATCCTTACAGGCATCCTTTATCGTAATAACATTCGCGCTATTCTGGATGACGTCAAGAGCATCAATCTCGGTACAGTTTATGAGTCTGTTGTCGCACAAGAACTCCAGGCTCATGGATTCAGGCTATATTACTATGATAATCACCGAAATGGTGAAGTTGATTACCTGATTGATGATTTTGAAGAACTGTCTGTGGTACCAATAGAGATTAAATCCGGCAAGGATTACAGAATCCACAGTGCACTGAATAAGTTCGTAACAAACGAAAGCTATGGTATAAATAAGGGATATGTTTTCTCCAATGAAAGGGTAATTTCAGAAGAAGGAAAGATTATTTACATGCCTATATACAATGTGATGTTTCTTAAAAACAAGTAGGCAGTATTATGCAGAATTTGCATGATTATGAGATTAAAATGGGGTTCGGAATCGTTTCCTACATAAACCTCTTTGTGCTAAAAAGTTGTATCAAAAGTAAGTAATTATAATATGATGTGATAAAACTGCAGGATATGGATAGTTCTGCAGTTTTTTACTGTTTGGAGTTCGACAATAACTGACGTAATTATGCGTTTTTACGCACTTTTCTCTAGAAAATATATTTTAGGAGGAGACTCGAAATGAAAAAAGTAATTTCATTCGTACTCGTGCTTGCACTTGTACTCGGCAGCTTCTCAATGGCATTCGCAGTTCCTGCTGACGTAGAAGGAACTGACTACGAAGATGCTGTAACAGCTCTCACAAACCTCGGCGTAGTTACTGGCTACCCAGATGGTACTTATCAGCCAGCAAAGGCTGTAACAAGAGCTGAAGCTGCTAAGCTTGTTGTAACTGCACTCGGTCTCGCTGAATATGCTGCTGGAAACACTGCATCATTCAATGACCTTGCTGGTTACGGTTGGGCTGCTGGCTATATTGGCTACGCAGAAGCTCTCGGAATTCTTAAGGGTGACGGAAATGGTAACTTTAGACCTGCTGATCCTGTAAGCTATCAGGAAATGGCTACTATGCTCGTTAGAGCTTGCGGTTACACAGACGCATCACTCCCTGGAACATGGCCTGCAAACTATGTTGTAAAGGCTAAGGCTCTTGGAATCATGGACGACATCGCTCAGGCTGGTTCAGCTGCTGCTAACAGAGGCGACGTTGCTGTAATGATCTTCAACAACCTCGAAAACAGAATCGGAACTATCAATCTTGACAATCAGTGGATTGCAAACACACCTGCAGACACAATGATGGCAAGACTTGACCAGGATCTCTATGCTCCTGACAACACTGCTGTTCTCTATGATGGAACAACAGGTGCTGGCGCTGCTTTCGTTCTCGATGGAACAGAAACATACGCTGACGATGTAAACTTAAAGGCTTACCTTGGTAACGTAGTAGTTGGCTATGCTAACATTGATGGCGAACTTACTGGAATCAAGGCAGTTAAGACAACTATCGTTAATGGTGATGTTGTTGTTGATACTGACAACACAGTTAACCTCGAAGTTGGTGACGTTACTTACAAGCTCGACAGAGTACTTGCTAACGACACAGCAACATTCACTGCTGTTACATTTGAAAACGGCGTTGTAACTGGTGCTGCAGTTGCTACAGCTGCTGGTCTCGACGGAGTTGACGTAGCAGTAGAAATTTCAGGAAAGTACATCACTGCAATCTGGTCAATCGCTGACTGGACTCCAGTTGAAACTGTAATGTGGGATGAAGATTATGCAGAAGCATTAGCTGACGATTTCGAAATCGGTTCAGGTTCATTCACAACAACAGATAAGGATGAAATCGACACAGAAAGCTTCGTTCTTAACGGAGTAGCTACACTCGATGACATCAAGGCTGACGACATGGTTACTTACTATGTAGACAACAACGGTATTGCAAGAGTAGACGTTTGCGATACAGTTATTACTGGTAAGGTTACAGAAGAATCAGCTGACGGTCAGGAATTCACTATCAATGGTAAGGTTTACTATGCAGCTGCCAACCCAGTAGATACAACTGGTCTTGAACTCGGCGCTGAAGGTTCATTCTACCTTGACTATGCTGGAGACATCACTTATGTAGATCTCACTGAAACAGCTGCTGATAACTATGCAATCGTATTAACAAAGATTGGTTATGAAACAGTTGGTTACGGCGAAAGCAGCAAGGTAAAGATTGAACTCTTCACAGTTGCTGACGGCGAAAAGATTTACACTATCGATAAGGACATCACTGCAGCTGCTATCACAGCAGTTACAGGCTCAGCTGTAGACACAGTTGTTGAATACGGCCTCAACAAGGACGGAGAAATCTCAACAATCGCTGCTGTTACTACAACAGATGCATCAGTTTATACAGCTAAGGGAATCATGGACGGATACAAGCTTGATGCTTCAGTATTAGTATACGCTTATGATGGTTCAGACTGGGCAGTAGCTGATAAGGCTGACATCCCTGTAGACGATGCTATCGCTGCTGGAGCAGTTAAGTATGTAAAGAATACTGACAACCTCATCGAACTCGTTCTCCTCGGAGAAGACGCAGTTGCTGCTGACTCAACTTATGGTGTAGTAAGTGCTTACACTAAGGTTTGGGATGCTGATGAAGCAGAAGTAGCTAAGCTTGATGCTATCATTGGTGGAGTAGAAAAGAATGACGTATTAACTGATGATTACTCATCATACACAACTAGCCTTGATGCTATCATCGCAGCTCCTGTAATTGCTGAAATCAGCTTTGCTGGAGACGTTGTTGACGGACTCACAATCTACTCAGTAACTGGTTCAGCTGTTCAGAAGGTTGAAGGAGACTTCATCACTGTAACAGGTGCTGGTTATGTTCTCGACGTTGTTGGAGCAACAACAGAGGCTGTAGACAGCGGAAAGATCGTAGAAGTTGCTGACGGCGCTGTAGTTTACAGCTACGATTCAGAAGATGGTTATGCACTCGCTAAGGTATCAAAGATTGCTAAGGGCGATACTGTATATCTCTTCGATACAGACACAGACGTTGACGGTGTAGAAATTATCGTTTTCGTTGAAAACTAATTTAAGCTATTAATTAAATATCTTAAATAAGTAGAGAGGACTCAAATTGAGTCCTCTCTTTAGGTATCAGAATAAGAAGAAGGTGGAATTAATCCACCTTCTTGCTTTTAATTATTAAAGTCAGTCACTATCAATTAGATGTATAATGTGATGTGAGTGATTTCTTCAGCATTATCGCTGTCAAGTCTGTAGAGTGTAACTACATTACCTGATTCGATATCAAGTTCTAAGTCTGAAGTGTCTCCAGCTGTCCATACTGAATTGTCAGCATCCCAAACGTAGATTACAACTTCTTCTGAGATGATACCATAGTTGTCAACAACAGCTCCACCGCTTGTAGTCTTGAGTCTTCCGTTTTCAACTGTGAGTGTTTCTCCAGCTGTTGATTCTGTAGTCCAAACTGAAGCATCTGTAACTGAAGCAACCTTAACAGTTCCGTCTGTGTTGAACTTGAGTTCCTTAAGAGCTGCGCTTGTTACAACAAGACCTGAAGCATTAGCATCAGCGCCGAATGTCTTTTCAGCTCCATCGATTAATACTACAACGCCGTAACCAGCATCTGTATTATCTGTGTAAGCTTCGTTTGCAACAGCATAAGTCTTGTTAGTAGTTGTGCTATCTGACTTAACGATAATGAATGTGATTTCATCAGTATCAGTATCAGCTACATAGAGAGCAGCAGTAAGATCTGTATCGAAGAGGTCAGCAGCCTTGCCGATTACGAATTCATCGTCAATTGCAGTTGCATTTCCTGCACTTACAGCATCAGCAACGATTACGATAGCGTCGTCAGCGAAGTTGTATCCACCGAGAACTCCCTTAGCGCTTACAGCAGCATTAGTAACATAAGTTACAGCAGCTGTAGTGATGTCTGAAATTTCTCCATCCTTGTTGAGGTCATACTTAAATACTACGCCTACAGTATAAGTAGCAGCTGAACCTGAAATAGCATCGTCGAAGTATGCTTCCTTAATAGTTCCGTCTGGAGCGAAGAACTTAATAGCATATTCAGTAGTAGCTGATGTCCAGTTACCCTTTGCTTCATACTTATCAGTTACGATACCGTAGTTTTCTAATTCTCCAGCAACCTTTTCATATGAGAATACATCTCCTGCATAGTTGAGAACGAGTTCAACTTCGTCTCCAGGAACTACGCCTGTGAATGCAGCATCTGTTGTTCTAACATATTCTTCACCAGCAACTGTGATAGTCTTGTCATCGCTTGACATCTTTGTGATTTCGCCAGTTACAACTGTATCACTTACTTCGAGCTTTGTGATGTACTTAGCAGCATCTACATAAGTAGTAATGATATCGTCTTCTTCGATGTCAGCAAGAGCATCTACTCCTACGAGTACAAATGAAGTAGTGTCGATTTCATAGTTGTCGTCTACAGTAAAGAGATTAGCATTGTTGAACTTGTTGTCCTTATCAAGGCTCTTGAGCATAGTTGCAGTAACCTTAATGTTTGTTCCATCCCAGTCAGCCTGTGAGTAAACGTTCTTAATCTGCTTTCCTGAAACCTTAACAGCTAATGTGCATTCATCATCAGCAGTTTTGTCAAGTGAGATTGATGCAGGTGATGTAACCTTGCCATTTGCAAATCCAGTTACGCCATAATCGCTTGTATTGCTTACAACTGTGTATTCAACATCGTTAGCAACGAACTTACCTTCTGCATTGAATTCACCAGTGAGGAATGTTGACTTAACTTCCTTAATACCAGTGATTTCATTGTCAGCATTTGCATAAGCAACTACGAGAGCTCCGTAGTAAGCCTTTACGTTAACGCCATCAGCAATAGCTTCAGTTCCGTTGAGAACGAAAGCATCACCAGCAACAGCTGTTCCAGTAGCTACGCCATCTGGATCGAACATTTCCTGATCAAGTCTAGTGAGCATTGTGTCAAGATTAGGTCCATTAGCAACCCAAGTGTTATCGAGATTGATGTATCCGATTTCATTTTCAAGGTTGTTATAGATCATAACAGCAACATCACCTCTGTTAGCAGCAGCATCGCCAGCCTGAGCGATTCCGTCCATGATTCCAAGAGCCTTAGCCTTTACAACATAGTTTGCAGGCCATACTCCAGGGAGTGATGCATCTGTGTAACCACAAGCTCTAACAAGCATAGTAGCCATTTCCTGATAGCTTACAGTGTCAGCAGGTCTGAACTTTCCGTTTCCGTCACCCTTAAGGATTCCGAGAGCTTCTGCATAACCGATATAGCCCTTTGCCCATCCATAACCTTCGAGGTCAGTGAATGATGCAGTGTTTCCAGCTGCGTAATCAGCAAGTCCGAGAGCTGTGATTACGAGCTTAGCAGCTTCTGCTCTGTTTACAGCCTTTTCTGGGTAGTAGTTTCCGTCTGTGTAGCCAGTAACTACGCCGAGTTCTGAAAGAGCTGTAACGGCATCTTCATAATCTGTTCCTTCTACGTCAGCAGGAACAGCGAATGCCATTGAGAAGCTACCGAGTACAAGTGCGAGCACGAGTACGAATGAAATTACTTTTTTCATTTCGAGTCTCCTCCTAAAATATATTTTTT
>SVCW01000019.1 GCA_015058155.1 Clostridiales bacterium
AAATTATATACTTCACCTTCTTGCATTGATTTCAGTGCTGTTTTCTCTGGTACAGGGTCACCAGGATATACTTCGCAACTGAAAACCTCTTGAGAAATATCATAGATTTTCATTGAATATTCTCCTTCGTCAAATTCTTATTTGTTAGTTGCTTTACTGCAGCATATGCGCTCGAAAAGGCGAACTGCAGATTGTAACCGCCTGTGTCTCCGTCAATGTCGAGCGTTTCACCGATGATGAAGAGGTGCGGGTATTTTTTTGATTCCATGGTGGAGAGGTCGATTTCGGAGAGTGCGACGCCTCCTGCAGTGCACATCGCCTGATTCCATGAGCCGAGAGAGTTTACCGTAAACTGATCGTTTGTAAGATATTTTGAAATGAGGTCGAGAGCTTTTCCCGAAACGGAAGATGCCTTCTCGGCCTTTAATTTTGCGTTTAAAGCGGTTTCTGCGCGCTCAACGATTAATTCGATAAGACGTTTCGGAATCCGGCAATCAAGAGCCTCGCAAGTCTCGGTAATGAGTGTTTCGAGATTCTTTTTACTGCCTTTGGCTCCGTCTTTAAGAGCCTTTGAGAATGTGCTGGTATCGATTCCCGGAAGATATGAAAATGAAACTTTCATGCCAGGCTTTAAATATCTTGAATTGTTTATGACAAGCGGACCTGAAAGCGAGTTGTGCGTGAAGAGAAGGTCGCCTCGCATCGGCTTTCCTCCCTCCACCCGAAGCTCGGTGCCCGCAATCGAAATGCCGGAAAGCTCACCGTAAGGATAGTCGTTTACGTGAATCGGAACGAGTGCCGGCATCATTTCAGTGATTTCGATTCCGAGATTTTCAAGAACAGGGAAGATGCTTCCGTCTGAACCTGTGCCTGGATAAGACATGCCTCCGCACGCAATAATTACACTACGCGCTTTATAACAGTATTTAAAAGGCGCAGAACTATTCTGACACTGACTGCCATCTTCAAGAGTTTTTCCTGGAGTGTAACCGGGGGCCATATGTGAAGTTGAGTCTGCATACACATTGTACACACCATCGGTTTCAGTTGAAATCGCAGTAACCTCGCGCATTGGAATGATATCAAATCCTGATTCCAAGGCGTGTCTTTCAAGTGCCTCACGAACTTCTTCTGCAGAAAGGCTGACAGGAAATACTTTGCCGTCTTCGCGCTCAAAGGTTCTGACTCCGAGCATCTCAAAATGCTCGCGCACGTCCTCGTTGTTATGAGCATAAAGAACTTTTCTTACTGATTTTCCGTTGTCGCCGTAGCAGCCGATAAAATCTTTGATACTGCCACCGTGAGTGATATTGCACTGGCCGCTTCCTGTAACAAGAATTTTGTTACCAGGTTTTCTCTTTTTTTCAAGCACCAGAACAGAGAGCGAAGTGTTCGCCCTGTTTTTCATATATGCAAGCTGTGATGCGGCATAGAGACCTGCGGCGCCGCCACCGACAATAATACAATCGTAAATCATGATTATATTATAACAGAAAGATCAGTGCTTAGCAGTATTTTTTGCCAGTCTAGGGCAGGGAAGACTTAAAGAAATTGATGTATGAAAGAAATGTTTGCACTGTTGTGATAATAAGTATTTGTGTGGTATACTTCATACAAGGCTTTTGTATTTTTTATGGGAAAAGGGGACATATCTTATGAGTGACAATGAAAACAGAATTGTATCCGGGCCGGATGAAAATGGTGTAAGATACTACAATCTCGGAAACGGACAGCAGGAAGCAGGCGTAAGCCAGACTGTACAGTCTCAGGGCCAGGATACTAAACCAAAAAAGAAAAACAGAAAGATTATAAGAAATATCGCAATTATTCTTGCTATAGTTATTTTCTGCGCTTTTGCACTTTCAATGTGTTCGGGCGGAGATAACAGCGATATCGGAATTGCAGGTGTTGATCCGGGAAACAGTCCTTACATAGCGACTCTGTATGTTGAAGGAACAATCCAGAATGGAAACGAAGATGTTTTCGGTACTGCAACAGGATATCAGCACAAGTGGACACTTGAGGCTATAGACGACCTTATGTACGATGAAAATAACTACGGACTTATCATTTTTGTTGATAGTCCGGGAGGCGGAGTATATGAAAGCGACGAGCTTTATTTCAAGATTAAAGAGTATCAGGAATATACAGGAAATCCGGTATATTCAGTAATGGGTGCTACTGCGGCTTCAGGCGGCTACTATATCTCAGCTCCTTGCGACAGAATCTTTGCCAACAGAAACACATGGACAGGTTCAATCGGAGTTACTATCGGAACACTCGTCGACGTTTCAGGACTTCTCGAAGAATTCGGAGTAAGAACTGAAACAATCACATCAGGTGAGCACAAGGCAATGGGTTCAAGCTACCAGAAGATGACTGACGAAGAAAAAGCAATCTGGCAGTCTCTCGTTGATGAAGCTTACGCACAGTTTGCAGGTATCGTAGCAGAGGGACGAGGTCTTGATCTCGAGTATGTTTATGAAATTGCTGACGGAAGAATCCTCAGTGCATATCAGGCCATCGAGCTCGGACTGGTAGATGAAATCGGTGGAATCACGGATGCTTATGATGCTATGCGCGAAGAACTTGATTACTATGAACCGGAGCTTATCGATATTAAGTATCCTCAGGATCACATCACATTTTCAACGCTCTTCGGTCAGATTTCCGCGGCAAATGATTCTGATGGAGAAATCGACAGCGTGATTGAACTCGTTAACTCAATCAACACTACGCCAATCAGTTATTACTGCGAAATCCTTGCAGAGTAGAATGCTTGAAATTTCAACAAAAAAGTGCATCTGTCAAGTAAAAAAGTTTGACAGGAGTATTGACTTGAAAAGTTAATTATGTTAGTATTATCGAGGTGTCAAGCTTGTAAACTTGCCACCTTTGATTTTGCAAAGAAATAATTCGCGTAAAAAACGACGAAAAAACGTAAGAAGTGAGGGAATGAAGTGTTTGATAAAATAACAGAAGTAAGCCTTCTATATGATTTCTACGGACAGCTCCTCACAGAAAGACAGAGAGACGTGATGCAGCTTTACCACGAAGAGAATTATTCTCTTGCTGAGATTGCAGAAGAGTTTTCAATCTCAAGACAGGGTGTACACGATGCTCTCAAAAACGCCGAAAGAGCACTTACCGAGTACGAAGACAAACTCGGACTCGTAAGAAGGCTCGATGAAAGCGGTAAAAAAATCGCAAAAGCAGAGTCCCTTATAAAAAATCTCGAAAAGGAACACAGCGCTGACGAGACGCTCGTAAAAAAACTTGAAGAGATCAGGGAAATCATTGAAGATATAGAGCTCTAGTCTTAAGGACAGGAGTGGTACTTTTAAACCAGGGAAAAGGAGGTCGCTATGGCATTCGAAGGTTTATCCGATAAGCTGCAGGGTGTATTTAAGAAGCTCAAGGGAAACGGAATACTTACAGAAGAAAACATCAACGAAGCGATGCGTGAGATTAAGCTTGCGCTCCTCGAAGCCGACGTTAACTTCAAGATTGTAAAGGAATTCGTAAACTCAGTAAAAGAAAAATCACTCGGAGAAGAGGTTCATGCGAGCCTCAATCCTGCACAGCAGGTTATCAAAATCGTTAATGATGAGCTCACAGCTCTCATGGGCGGCACAAACAGCAAGCTTACTTACTCACCAAGAGGATTCACAATCTACCTCATGGTAGGTCTTCAGGGTACAGGTAAGACTACAACTTGCGGAAAGCTCGCCGCACACTTAAAGAAAAACGGCAAGAAGCCGATGCTCTGCGCATGTGACGTGTACAGACCGGCTGCTATAGACCAGCTCGAAATCGTAGGAAAGATGGTAGATACTCCGGTATTTACAATGAGAGATTCACAGGATCCTGAAAAGATTGCTCTCGCAGCTGCGAAGGAAGCTGAACTCAAAGGCTACGACGTACTTATCGTCGATACTGCCGGCCGACTCCAGATTGACGAAGAACTCATGGATGAGCTCGTAAGACTCAAAGGCGCTATCAAGCCTCATGAAATTCTCCTCGTAGTCGATGCACTTACTGGTCAGGACGCTGTAAACGCAGCTGAAGGATTCAACAATGCACTCGGAATCGACGGCGTAATCATGACTAAGCTCGACGGCGACTCACGTGGTGGTGCTGCACTTTCAGTAAAGAAAGTAACAGGAAGACCAATCAAGTTTGTCGGTATGGGCGAAAAGATGGATGCACTCGAACCATTCCATCCTGACAGAATGGCAAGCAGAATCCTCGGTATGGGAGACATGCTCAGCCTTATCGAAACTGCTCAGGCAAACTATGATGAAGAGCAGGCAAAGAAACTCGAAAAGAAGTTCAAGACAAATGACTTCACACTCGAAGATTTTCTCGAACAGCTTGACCAGCTCAGAAATATGGGCGGACTTGGCAAGGTTCTCGGAATGATGCCGGGAATGGGAAAAGTCAAGGACGAGGATATCGAAGAAGGCGAAAAGGAATTCATCCAGTTTGAAGCAATCATCTTCTCGATGACACCTGAAGAAAGAAGGAATCCTTCAGTCTTAAACGCAAGCAGACGTAAGAGAATCGCGGCAGGATCAGGTCAGCCGGTTTCAAAAATCAACCAGCTCATCAAGCGATATGAAGAAGTAAACAAGATGATGAAACACTTATCAGGTGGCAGGATGAGCAAAAAAGCAAGCCGTATGTTCAAGGGCATGGGCTTATAAAACAGTCATAAATTCAGTTAAGAATTTAAATAAAATATATTAATTAAAAGCATAGAAATGCAGGAGGAAAAACAAAATGGTAAAAATCAGACTTAAGAGAATGGGAGCTCACAAGAAGCCTTTCTACAGAATCGTAGTAGCAGACGCTAGATCACCAAGAGATGGAAAGAACATCGACGAAATCGGTTACTATAACCCAATGACTGAACCTAAGGACATCAAGATCGACGAAGAAAAGGCAAAGCAGTGGATCGCTAACGGCGCACAGCCTACAGAAACTGTAAAGAAGCTCTTCAAGAACGCTGGAATCATCGGCTAGGAGGGTTCAAATGGTAAAATTAGTTGAGGCTATTGCAAAGTCTCTTGTTGATAACCCGGACGCAGTTGAAGTAAAAGAAACTTCAGAAGTAAACGGCCAGGTTGTTATCGAGCTTAAGGTTGCTCCCGATGATATGGGTAAAGTAATCGGCAAGCAGGGAAGAATTGCAAAAGCGCTTCGTACCGTTGTGAAAGCCGCAGCAACCAAAGCAGATAAAAAAGTAGTTGTAGAAATCGTTCAGTAAACGATAATGAAAATCAAGGGCACATATCACTATCATATGTGCCCTGTTTTTAAAAACGGAGATATGGAAAAGATACAGATTGGAAAGATTGTAAACGCTGTAGCGCTCAAAGGGGAAGTAAAGATTTACCCGTATTCAGAGCCTTCACGTTTCGAAGAAATCGGAAAACTTTATATTGAAAACAAACAGTACGAAATTCAGAACGTTCGTATGCAGGGCACTACTGTTATCGTGAAATTAAAGGGAATCGATGACAGAAACGCAGCAGAAGAACAGAAGAACAAGTACGTTTACATTACAGAAGAACAGCTCCCTGAACTTCCTGAGGACGAATACTATATCAGAGACCTCATCGGAATGACAGTGGAGACAGTCGATGGCGAATATATCGGCGTGCTTAATGATGTTTTACAGAATACAGCACAGGATGTATATGAAGTGAAGAAATACGACGGAAAAATGGTTCTTATTCCGGGAGTTGCAGCTTTTATCATCGATATCAATATGGAAACAAAGAAAATAAGTGTCAACGTTCCGGAAGGACTTCTTGACCTCTAAATGGTGGAAAACATGAAAATTGATATTCTTACACTTTTTCCCGAGATGTTTGTCCCTCTCAAGGAAAGCATTCTCGGAAGAGCAGAGAAAAAAGGAATATTGGAAATAAATCTTACAAATATCCGTGATTACAGTACGGACAAGCACAGAAAGGCCGACGACTATCCTTTTGGAGGGGGAAACGGTATGGTTATGAGTGCCCAGCCTATTTTTGACGCACTTCGCGATATAAAGGCTGAAGGTAAACGTGTAATCTACATGTCACCCAGAGGAAGAGTGCTCAATCAGGAGATTATTCAGGATCTTGCAGAAGAAAAGGACCTCGTAATTCTCTGCGGTCATTATGAAGGTGTCGACCAGCGGGTAATCGATTACTGGAATATGGAAGAAGTTTCAATCGGAGATTATATCCTTACAGGCGGTGAACTTCCTGCCATGGTTCTTGTTGATTCGGTCGCAAGAATGCTTCCTGAGGTGCTTTCAAGCCTTGATGCTGCGCTTGGTGAATCGATATATTCAGGCCTTCTTGAGTACCCTCAGTATACTAAACCAAGAACGTTTGAAGGTATGGATGTTCCTGATGTTCTTGTGAGCGGCAATCATAAGGCAATCGCCCTCTGGCAGTTCGAAAAATCACTCGAATTTACAAAGGAGAGAAGACCGGATCTTTTCGAAAAATATCTAGAAAAAGAAAGTGAATTTTCAAAGGACGAAAAGAAGATTCTTAAAAAATTCACGGAAATTCCATAAGGGGCAGAGTTTACTAAAATTCACATATATGTTAAAATTAAATGTGGAGTAAACTGATGAAAAAGAGATCAAAAATAATCATTTTTATATATTTAATACTTGTAATATGCCTTGCTGTTGTTATCTACGTAGTGCCGAAGGTAACGGGAATTCTGACATCGACAGTAGTTATTGATTACGGCAATCTCTCGGAAACTGACAGGCAGAAGTGCTATTTCATCCGTGATGAGGAAGTTTATCTTGCCGGTACGACTGGCAATGTGAATTACTATTTCGAAGACGGAGTCAAGGTGCGTGAAGGAACTACGATTCTTTCGCTTGTAAGTAGTGGAGCTTCGATGCCGGAAGAATCAGAATATGCGGATTTAATTACAAAACTCGGCACATCAGGCATCATGAGCACGGACTATATAAGCAAGACAAAAGGTGTTGTCGGTTATTACGTTGACGGTTTTGAATCGTACTTCACTCCTGAAAACATACTGTCGCTTAATCACCAGGACGTATCAGCACTTCGCATAGGCGAGCCTGTGAATCTCACAAGAGAGACAGCTTACAGAGGGGAACCTCTTTTCAAAATCGCAGAAAATGAAAAATGGTACATAACATGCTGGGTAGGAGACGGCAATATCTCCAAGTATGTTGTCGGAAATGAAGTCGTGCTTGCACTTCCTCTCGGTGAACTCGAAGCAACTATTACAAATATAGTTGATAAGGGAAGCGAGTGGCAGGTAGTATTTGAGACAGACAGGTACTACGAAGACTTTACAAAAATCAGAATGATTGAAACTGACATAATCACATCTGACTACAGCGGAATTATCATTCCTAACAAGAGTATTGCTACGATTGATGGTGAAATCGGCGTTTATGTCAAGACAAAGACAGGCGATTTCAGTTTTGTGCCGATCAATATCAAGGCAAGTGACGGCGAATACTCAGCCGTTTCCGAATCGTATTTTTACGACGAGGAAGGTCAGCAGGTTTATACTGTTGATACATATGATGAAATTCTTAAGAATCCGAAAGACCCTCAGTAAGTATGGAGGTGAACTTGAATGTCTATAAAAGAAAATATCATAAAGGTAACTGAAATTAAAAATCAGGCGGCCGAAAGAGCAGGAAGAAGCGGCGATGATGTACTTCTCTGCGCTGTTACAAAAACGCATGGAGGTGACATGATAAATGAAGCCATCGATGCAGGAATTACTGATATCGGTGAAAACAAAGTCCAGGAAATCATGGACAAGTTCGATTCCGTAAAACCGGTACGCTGGCACATGATCGGTCACCTTCAGACAAACAAGGTAAAGTATATTATCGATAAAGTTTCAATGATTCACTCTGTTGACTCAATGAGACTTGCTGAAGAAATAGACAGACGTGCAGGCCAGCACGGAATCACTATGGATATTCTTATCCAGGTTAATTCAGCAAACGAAGAAAGCAAATTCGGAATCACAACAGAAGAGACTGAATCACTCCTCATGGAAATCCTTGAGAAGTGTGAAAATATAAGAGTAAGAGGCCTCATGTGCATCGCACCTAAGGCTGACGACCCAAACGATATCGCAAAGTATTTCCGTGAAGTCAAGGAGCTTTATGATAGATTTGCGGAAATCAAAGACGATAAACTTGATTTTAAATATCTTTCCATGGGAATGTCACACGATTTCGAAGTGGCAATCGCAGAGGGAAGTAATTTCATAAGAGTAGGCACAGCGATATTCGGTGCCAGAAACTATAACATTTAATACCAAGGAGGAAAAAATGGGAGTATTTGATAAGTTCAAGGATTTAGTCGGAATAGAAGAAGTTGATGATGACGATATTACTGAAGAGGAAATCCAGGCTGCAGCAGCAAAGCTTGAAAGAAAGCCTGTAGATCCAAGACCTTCAGCAACTGTTTCAAAGCCTGAATCAAAGGTTACAAGCATGCCTCAGAGAGCGACAGTAACAGACAAGACTGGCGCATTCAAGCTCGTTGTAATCGAACCAAAGAGCTTTGACGAATGTCCTAAGCTTGTTGATAATTTAAAGAGCAGAAAGCCTGTTATCATTAATCTTGAAAAGATGGAAACAGATACAGCAAGAAAAATTTTCGACTTCTTAAGCGGTGCAACATATGCACTTAACGGAAACGTACAGAAAGTAGCAAACAACATCTTCGTTTTTGCTCCTGAAAACGTAGACATCGCAGCAAGTGTAGAACATAAGGGAATCGATTTCAGTGGCAACCAGAAGAGTTTCTGGGGAGGAAAATAATATATGATTACACCACTTGATATTCAGAACAAAGAATTCTCAAGAGTAGTAAGAGGTTACAAGGAAGAAGAAGTTGATGAGTTTCTCGATCTTCTTACACTTGACCTCGAGAAAATTATTACTGAAAACGCAACTCTCAAAGATCAGCTTGCGAAGACAACACGCGAACTCGAAAAATACAGAGAGTCAGAAGGTGCTGTTCTCAAGACTCTTGAAGCGGCAAAAGCTCTCATGGGAGATATTTCAGTAAGTGCTGAAAAACGTGCGGAAATACTTCTCAAAAATGCAGAACTCGATGCACAGCTCATTCAGAGAGAAGCAAAGGAAGCAGCAGATCGCTTAAGCGAAGAAAACGCACAGCTCAGAAACAGATTCGTTGAATTCAGAGGAAGATTCAAGGCACTTCTTGAGTCAGAGCTTGAAAGGTTTGATACTCTTTCAAACGAAATCTTCAGCGAATATGTTCAGCAGACAGCAGTCGTTTCAAGAGAAACAAAGGTGCTTGTTACACAGGAGCACAAAGCAGTCTATATTGATGATGGAGATCTCAGCAAGACTAAGCTCAATATAAAATAAATTTAAAGGAACACAGGTATTGTATTATTTAATCGTTCTGGCAGTACTTGCCATTGACCAGTTTGTAAAATTTCTGATAGTGAAGAATTTTGATGTCGGCGAAAGCATGACTGTTATTAAAGGTATTCTTGAAATAACGTATTATCAGAATAACCAGTCAGCGCTCGGACTCAGGTTACTCGGTGGAAATATGTCACTCATGATTCTTGTGACAGTAGTTCTTCTCGGTGCACTTTCGGTATATTTTTTCAAATTCGGTAAGAAGGAACACTTCACATTAAAGATTTCAATAGCGCTTATTGTCGGAGGAGGCATCGGTAATCTCATTGACAGAGTTGCCTACGGATATGTTGTTGATATGATTAATTTCGTAGCATTTCCTAAGATCTGGCATTACATCTTCAATGTTGCAGATGCTGCAATCTGTGTAGGATGTGCGGTGCTTCTTATCTATGTAGTGTTTTTTGATAAAGACGATAAACAGGAGAAACGTAGTGAAGGAAAGTAATTACGAAATCTTAATAGACGAAAACTTAAACGGGGCCAGACTTGATGTGGTCCTGTCTTTGTCTGTGCCTGACTGTTCAAGGAGCTTTCTTCAGAAACTTATCGACGGAGGAAGCGTTGTAATTGACGATAAGGTTGTAACGGCAAAGAATACAAAAGTTAAAAACGGACAGAAAATAGTTCTTACAGTTCCTGAACCTGAAGAACTTGAAATAAAACCGGAAAACATTCCGCTTGATATCGTCTACGAAGATGATGATGTGCTTGTTGTAAATAAACCGGTAGGCATGGTTGTGCATCCTGCAGTAGGTAATTACGAAGGAACACTCGTAAATGCAATCATGTACCACTGCAAAGACAGCCTCTCATCAATCAACGGAGTTATAAGGCCGGGAATCGTTCACAGAATAGATAAGGATACATCGGGGCTCCTCATGGTTGCAAAAAACGATTTCGCCCACAACTCACTTGCGGCGCAGCTTGCAGAGCACAGTATCACAAGAGTCTACAATGCCCTTTGTCACGATAACTTTACTGAAGACGAAGGAACAGTCGATATTCCTATCGGAAGAGATCCGAAGAATCGTATGAAGCAGGGCGTTTTCCCGTATGAACGAGGTGAGGTTCCTCAGGGCGCAAGATATGCAGTAACAAACTACAAAGTACTTGAACGCTACGGAAGATTCACGCTTATCGAAGCAAGACTCCTTACAGGTCGTACACATCAGATAAGGGTACATATGTCACATATTCACCATCCGCTTGTAGGAGATACAGTATACGGACCTAAGAAAACTGCTCTCGGTGCAGATAAAGGACAGCTTCTCTGTGCAAGAGTACTTGGATTTGTTCATCCGAGAACAGGTGAATACCTCGAATTTGAAACGCCTATCCCTGAAGATTTTCAGAGGATACTTGATAAACTGGAAGAAAAATAGGAGGAAATTATGGCAAAAGTCAGTCTTAAACCCGGCACAATGCTCAATCCTGTGCCACCTGTTATGGTATCGTGCGGCAACGGTGATGAAACAAACGTACTTACTGTAGCATGGACAGGTATTATGAATTCGGAGCCTCCTATGTGTTATGTATCAGTAAGAAAATCAAGACATTCACATCATATAATCAAAGAGAGCGGAGAATACGTAATCAATCTCGTAAATACAAAACTCGTACGTGCGTGCGACTTTGTAGGTGTACGCTCCGGTGCGCAGATTGACAAATGGAAGGAAGCGAAGCTTACAAAGTGCGAAGCAGATATAGTAAAGGCACCGATGATTGAGGAATCACCACTGAATCTTGAATGCAAGGTGGTAAATATACTCGAATACGGTTCACACGATGTTTTCATCGGCGAAATAGTTGCAGTTCATGTTGACGAAGAACTCTTCGACAAGAACGGCAGAGTCTGCCTCGAAAAGGCGGATCTCGTAGCATACAATCACGGTATGTATATGCCGCTCCAGAACAAGGTGCTCGGTACATTCGGTTTTTCAGTAATGAAGCCGAAGACTGCAAAGAGAAAGGCAGCCGAAAGAAGAAATGCCGGAAGAATGAATCAGAAAAAGAAAACTTCAAAATAAAAAGCGAAATGGCTTGCGGAAGGGGTCCGCAGGCCATTTCTTTTTGGATATCTGCCGGCATTTATGGTATAGGGAACCATGGATATATGTTGTAATAGGGAAACTGCCGTAGTGGTAGAAGCCTTTCAGCGCTTCGTATTGTCTGCCGGATTCTTTGAAACATTCAGTCCACGTATATAATCTAAGCAATCTTCACAAACAAAACTTTCTCTGAAACTGTGGCCACAGGATACCTTCTGGCAGATGGTACATTTCTTTCTCATTCTTTTTCTCCTTTTGTTATTTGAGCTTTTGTATAGCATTGCCGGCACCTTTAATGTATAATAAACAATAGAAGAGTACAACAAAAATGTAATTATTTGTAAAACAACGTACGTTTAGTGTAATAAAAAGGTCTTTAATTGAAAATGGGGGTTTTTGAAATGTACGAAAACTTTAAGGTTCCTTCAAATGTAAGTATTGCAGGCTACAGATGGGATGTTGAAAATGCAAAGCAGGTGGTATGCTTTATACACGGAATAGGTGAACATATCGGCCGTTACGACAGAATGGCACAAATGATGAATGCCGAAGATATAGCAGTATTTGGTATGGACCACAGAGGTCATGGACTTTCGGAAGGCACAAGAGGACATGCTGCTCCAAGAGCAGAAGTATTACAGGATATCGATACACTTCTTACTATCATCGAAACTGAGTACCCGAATGTGCCGATTGTCGTTTATGGCCATAGTATGGGTGGAAATGTTACGCTTGATTACAGAATCAGGGGAAGACTTGCAGAAGTACCTGCGGCATATATCGTAACAGGACCATGGATCAAGCTTTATAAGCCGTTTCCTGCGCCGGTTGTAAAACTCGCAAAAATCCTCTCGAAAATCAGACCTGAGTTCAAGGTTACATCAGCGATAGATGAGTCAAAGCTCGGACATGAAAGTCTCGTTGTCGGCAAATATGCGAGCGATCCTCTCGTTCACGACAAGATTACAACGCTCTGTGCGTCAGACTGTATGGCAGTCGGAGATTCATTATATGATGGCATGCATGGACAGGGAAAGAAACCGCTTCTTCTCATGCACGGCTCGGAAGATATGATTTGCTCTGTTGAAGCGACAAGAAAGTATGCAGGAAGCGCAGAGAACTGCGAATATATTGAGTGGCCGGGTTACTACCACGAAATCCATAACGGCGGAGCGGAAGCAACAGGCGAAGAAGTAATAAAAACAGCAATAGCATATATAAAACGATTCTAAATGAAAACGGAGACTACACAAGTAAGTGTAATCTCCGTATTTTTATTTTTCTTCTTTTGTTTCAGGAAGAGCAGGATTTGTCCAGACAGTACGGTTATTTGTGAAGATAACCATGCCGGGCTTTGCACCGTTTGGCTTTTTCACGAACTTTGCCTGTACATAATCGACAGGAACATTCTCTGATGCGCGACCTTTACTGTAATATGCAGCAAGAGACGCAGTTTCGAAAATCGCAGCTTCCGAAAGATCGTCAATATCTTTACCTTCAGTGAAGAGGATTACGTGTGATCCCGGGATATCCTTAGTGTGGAACCATACGTCGCGGCTTCCTGCCTGTTTGAATGTAAGGAAGTCATTTTCAACGTTATTTCTGCCGACAAGAACCCTGTAACCTTCTGAAGTTCTGTATTCAAGCGGTGAAGATTTTTTCTTTGCGGCCTTGAAGATATTCTTTCTTCTTCTGAGATATCCACCTTCTATAAGTTCATCACGGATTACTTCGATTTCGTTTTCAGTCTGAGCATTATCAATAAATGCGGAGACTGATTCGAGATACTCAATGTCACGGTTTACATCTTCAAGCTGGAGAGCCTTTTCCTTTACGGCAGTCTTTGCTTTACCGTATTTCTTGAAGTAGCTCTGGGCATTTTTTGAAGGTGAAAGTTTTACATCGAGCGGAATTGTGATGTTTTCGCCTGTGTAGTAATTAAGCACGGAAACTTCCTTTGCGCCAGGTGTGATAGCGTAGATATTTGCATTCAGGAGTTCCCCGTAAAGTCTGTAATCTTCCGAGTTTTCAGCTTTGAGAAGGTCGTTTGAGAGTCTCTGCTTTTTCAGATACATCTTGTCAAGCGCTGCTTTTGTAGTCCTCGCAAGATCGTTTGACTTCTGTTTTACACGATTTGATGAATTCTTGTTGAGATAGAAATTCTCGACTGCCTGACATGCAGTAGCAAAAGTCTTTGTTTCGTAGTAAAGACCGTGTGTAGTGAGAGGAAATACATGGAATTCTTTTGGAACACCGTCATTATCAACATACGTAGCAGGTGTAAGCTCCATCGATTCAAGAGCATCTCTCATACTTGAAATTCTATCAAAAAGCTCTGAAGCAGTTTCTCCATTATCAGCGATTTCACCTGCAATTACGGGAGAAATACCCCTCACATGACTGAGAATCGCTTTGCTTCTCGCATCATTATCAGGGAAAACGCAAGCTTCGAGATCTGAAAGCGTCACATCATCAAAAGATATTTTATCCTGAGCAGGAGGATATTCGTAGATTTTTCCCGGAAGAAGCTGACGAACACGATTAACATCGAATGAAACGTGCTTGATGCAGTCAATAATCTTACCGGACTCCTGATCCATTGCGATTATGTTACTGTGTTTTCCCATGATTTCAAAGATAATCTTCTTGTTTACGGAAAAACCGAGTTCACTTATGGTTTCAACTTCTATTTCGATGATTCGCTCAATATTCTTCTGGGCGACTTTTGTAATTCTGCCGCCTGTGAAATGCTTTCTCATAAGCATGCAGAATGACAGTGGAACTGCAGGATTGTCAAAAGATTGTTCCGTAAAATGAACTCTTGCATGTGATGGGTTACATGATGCATAGAGTTTTACATTTCCAGTCTTTGTGTGTATGTTGAAAACCAGCTCATCGATATCAGGCTGGTAGATTTTTTCTATCTTACCGTATTCAATTTTCTGCGCAAGTTCTTTTGCAATTGCGCGTGTAACAAGTCCGTCAAAAGCCATTTTGTCACCTTTTTGAGTAAAATTCACCCTTGCGGTTTTATGCACGCCGGATGTATAATTAGATGTTATCATAAATTACATGAAAAGAAAAGAGGAGACAATTGTATGATAAAAAGTATGACAGGATTCGGTAAAGGAGAGTTTTCGGACGGTAAGCGCAACATTACTGTTGAAATCAAAACAGTTAATCACAGATATTGTGATATCACTGTAAAGATGCCAAGACGCTATTCATTTGCCGAAGATAAAATCAAGAATGCGGTAAAGGAAGTTGTAAGAAGAGGCAAGGTTGATGTTTCAATTATGGTTGAAAACATTGCTGACGATGATATAAACGTGCAACTCAACACACCTGTAGCAAAGCAGTATTACGACAATTTAAAGGAACTCGCAAATACATTCGGACTTGAAGACAAGATTACGCTTCAGTTCCTTGCAACTCTTCCTGATGTTATGAGATCAGTTCCTGATGCATCAGACGAAGAAGAAATCACAAACGCGCTTCTTGCTCCGGTAAGAGAAGCTGCAAAGAGACTTGACGAAATGAGAACAATTGAAGGTGCCAAGCTCGCAGAAGATCTCGAAATGAGAAGCGGACTCATAAGAGACATCACAGCGAAAATCGCCGAAAGAGCACCTATGGTAGAAAAGAATTATGCAGAAAAACTCAAGGAAAGAATTTCAGAACTCGTAGAAGGAAGCATCACAATTCCTGAAGACAGAATCCTTCTTGAAGCTGCAATCTTTGCTGACAAGAGCAACATCACAGAAGAACTCGTAAGACTCGACAGCCATCTTATTCAGCTTAACAGCATTATTGCGAAGAGCAACCAGCCGGACGGAAAGAAACTCGATTTCCTCGTTCAGGAAATGAACAGAGAAGCAAATACTATCGGTTCAAAGGCAAACGATATCGAAATTACAAACCTTATGCTCGGAATCAAGGCTGAAGTAGAAAAAATTCGTGAACAGGTGCAGAATATCGAATAATTAATTCTTGATTGAAGTGCCGTATAATGTTAAAATAAAGGGTACAATATTTAGCAATAATTATGGTATGTCTTAAAAAGGAGTAGTAAATGAAGAAAGGGAAGCTGTTCGTTTTTTCCGGTCCGTCAGGAGTAGGTAAAGGCACGATAGTAAAAAGAATACTTGATGAAACAGACGTACAGTTTTCTGTATCGATGACTACGCGAAAGCCGAGAGAAGGTGAAGTAAACGGCGAGAGCTATTTCTTCGTTTCTCATGAGGAATTCCAGAAGACAGTCGATGAAGGCGGTTTCCTGGAATATGCAGAAGTTTACGGTAACAGATACGGAACTCCGAAAAAACAGGCGGAAGAACGTATGGAAGCCGGAATTGATGTCCTTCTCGACATTGATATACAGGGCGCTGCAAATGTTAAAAAAGTGTGCCCGGACGGAGTATTCATTTTCATACTTCCACCATCGATTGAAGAACTTAAGCACAGAATCATCGGACGCGGCTCTGAAACTGAAGAATCGCTCAGAATAAGACTCGGTTCTGTGGCAGATGAGCTCAATCACGCAAGAGACTATGACTACTGTGTTGTAAACGGTAATCTGGACGAAGCTGTTCAGACTGTAAAAGCAATTATAAATGCTGAACATGCGAAGTTCTCGGAAAACTTTCTTATAGAATTATTAAACAAGGAGGATGTTTAAAAATGCTTTATCCATCAATCAACGAATTAAGATCAAAGGTTGACAACAGATACACACTCGTAATACTCGCAGCTAAGAGAGCAAGAGATATCATCGACGGAAAGCCAAAGCTCGTTGACATCGATATCGAAAGACCTGTATCAGTAGCAGCAAACGAAATCGCTGAAGACCTTATCACTTACAGCAGAGAATATTAATACTTCAAAAATGCAGAGCAGAAATCATTTCTGCTCTGTTTTTCTTTTTGTACAAAACGTGTAAAATCATTGCGGATATTCACACAAAACGTGTGAGCTACCGGGGAAACAACTCTTCGTAATGTGGTATAATCAATCTGTAAAGAATTCCTTAAATTACAAAATTATACATTAACAGACAGGAGAGTGAATAGCATGAAGGAAAGAGAAGAGGCATATATACTCGTTATCAATAGAAATGAAATGGTGAAAGTTCTTATACGCGACATCGTTTATGTTGAGAGTTTTTCACGAAAAATTTTTGTGTATACGGAAAACGGCACTTATTCGGAATATGAAAAACTTGATAATTTTGCGATGAAACTCCCTGACAATTTCTACAGATGCCACAAAAGATGCATTATAAACCTTGATAAAGTCAGAGTACTTGGAAATAATACAGTAGTATTTGAAGATGATTCCAGAATTGTAATGTGCAAGGAAAAATTCCAGAAACTCAAGCAGGCATACAAGGGTCACGCCATAAGAAAAAACATGATTGTAGTCAATGAAAAACAGCTTCAGATCTGAAGAAAAATACCCTTGAAAAAAGTCTTAAAAAGCATAAAAAAGTGTTGCAATTTCAATGGTTTTGTTGTATCATATTTTGTGGTTTCGTCTGTTTTGACGAAATACTATAAATTATATCTATTTCACACACCGGATTACCGGAAAGGCGGTGCCTTTTCGAAGGTCCTTTTTCGGGCAGATCATGGTGGAGGAAGAAAACCAGGAGGAAAAACAAAATGGCAGTAATTTCAATGAAGCAGTTACTCGAAGCAGGTGTACATTTCGGACACCAGACAAGAAGATGGAACCCTAAGATGGCTCCTTACATCTTCACAGAAAGAAACGGAATCTATATCATCGACCTTCAGAAGACAGTAAAGAAGATCGACGAAGCTTACGACTTCATGAGAGAAGTTGGAGCTACTGGAAAGCCAGTTCTCTTCGTAGGAACAAAGAAGCAGGCTCAGCAGGCAATCATCGACGAAGCTAACAGATGCGGAATGTACTACGTATCAGAAAGATGGCTCGGCGGAATGCTTACAAACCACAAGACTATTGCTACAAGAATCAAGAAGCTCAACGATATCAAGGCAATGGAAGAAAACGGAACATTTGATAAGCTCTCAAAGAAGGAAGTTCTCAAGCTCAGAGCAGAAGCTGAAAAGCTTGAAAAGTACCTCGGCGGTATCAAGGACATGAAGGGAATGCCTGGAGCACTCTTCGTAGTAGACCCTAAGAAGGAAAAGATCGCTATCAGAGAAGCTAGAATCCTCGGAATTCCAATCGTAGGTATTGTTGATACAAACTGTGACCCTGATGACGTTGATTACGTTATCCCAGCAAACGACGATGCTATCAGAGCCGTAAAGCTCATCGCAGGCAGAATGGCAGACGCTATCATCGAAGCTAACCAGGGTGAAAGCTTTGACGAAGGAACTACAGAAGTAGTTGAAGAAGTAGAAGCTACAGAAGCAGAATAATTGATATAAACAATTCTAAGATATTTGGAGGAATATAAAATGGCAAATATTACAGCTGCTATGGTTAAGGAACTGCGTGAAATGACAGGCGCAGGTATGATGGACTGCAAGAAGGCTCTCCAGGACGCAGAAGGCGAAATGGATAAGGCCGTTGAAATCTTAAAGGAAAAGGGACTCGCTAAGGCTGCTAAGAAGGCTGGCAGAATCGCTGCAGAAGGTCTCGTAAAGATTGCTTTCTCAGAAGACAAGAAGACTGCTGCTTGCGTAGAAGTTAACTCAGAAACTGACTTCGTATCAAAGAACGAAGAATTCGTAGCATTCGCAGAAGATCTTGCTAAGCTCGCATTAACTGCTGAAACTACAGACATCGAAGCTTTCAAGGCTATGGCATTTGAAGGCGCTACAGTTGGCGAAGTTCTTACTGACAAGATTGCTAAGATCGGTGAAAACCTTTCAGTTAGAAGAATCGAAAAGGCTGCTGGAGACATCGTTACTTCATACATCCACGGTGGCGGCAGAATCGGCGTTATCATCGCTGCAAGCGGTGCTGACAATGACGAAACTAAGGCAGCTCTCACAAACGTTGCAATGCAGGTTGCAGCTATGAACCCAGAATACGTAAGCAGAGACGACATCTCAGCTGACGAACTCGCAAACCTCAAGAAGGTTACACTCGAAAGCGCATTAAACGATCCTTTCACACTTCCTAAGCCAATCTTAAACGCTTTATTAGACAAGGCTGCTGCTGGCGTATGGAGCGAAGAAGACACTGCTATCTTAGCTGAAAAGAGAGCAGACAAGGGATTCAACTTCAACTATTTACCTAACTTCTTATCAGCAGAAGCAAAGGCTCAGCTCGCTGGTCTTGCTGTAGCTGACAAGGAAACAATCGTTGAAAACAAGGTATTCGCAGGACTCGTTGAAGGTCGTGTTCAGAAGCAGTTAAAGGAAATCTGCTTAATGGATCAGACTTACGTAAGAGCAGAAGACGGCAAGCAGACTGTAGGACAGTACCTTGCTTCAGTTGACGGTGCACTTGCACTCGTTAAGGTAGTTCGTTTCGAAGTAGGCGAAGGTATCGAAAAGAAGGAAGAAAACTTTGCAGAAGAAGTTGCAAAGCAGATGGGTAACTAATTCGAACCAAAACTAAAAAGCATTTAAGGCGTCGGAAATCCGGCGCCTTTTTGTGTGCAAAAAAGCCGCGTCTGGTACGCGGCCTTAGTTTAAAATTTATATATTTTTTTCTCTGTATACACCTTTTGCATTCTGACATCATGAGGTTCTGAAGGAACAGCATCAACTTTCTGGCAGTCAAAGGCAACTGCAATAATTTTTGCGTTCACACATTTTTCAAGGAAGCGGTCATAGTAACCGGCACCCATTCCCATGCGATTTCCATTCTCGTCAAAAGCAGTACAAGGGCATATCACAAGGTCTATTTCGTCAGGACTTAGTTCATGTGACTTATCGGGTTGTGGCTCGAGGATACCAAAAGCTCCGGGTGCCCATGCGTCTTCAGCAGAAGGTATGAGCGCCACCATGTCTGTCTTATTAATGCAATAAGGATATGCTATCTGCTTGCCTTCACCTTCAAGTCCGTCGAGACATACTTCACTTTTCATAGCTTTGTATATCATAACATTCGTTGCTTCCTTGAATTCTTCGCTCTCAAAGATTTTTCCCGATATTACTGCGGAGAAGTGCATTCTTTCATCTTGTGTTAAGTTTTTTCTGGCTTCTTTGCCGTGATTTCTTACTATATTTTTGTCCAAAACAATGCTCCGAATGGGTTAGTTTTTACTTACTATATTATTACATTTTCCTCTCAAAACTTCAATTACAATGTTACCACAATTGACAAAGGGGTAAAAAATTAATATCATATGAAAAATACCAAAATTATAGAATATATGATTATCTGCACTAAGTGTATGTAATCAAGGAGAGATATATGGAAGAAAACACTAGATTAGAGACAACATCAGCATCGCTCCATATAATGGGGATGATTTTCATGCTTCTTGATCATCTATGGGGAACAATCGTACCCGGAAATGACTGGATGACATGCATAGGAAGACTGGCTTTCCCAATCTTCGCATTCATGATTGCAGAAGGTTATATGAGGACAAGTAATGTTAAAAAGTATGCAAAGAGAATGTTTATATTTGCGCTTATAACCGAGATACCATTTAACCTTGCATTTGGCGGAAATCTGTTATATCCATTCCACCAGAATGTCCTTTTTACATTTCTTATTGCAATAGGACTTATCCACCTGAATGAAAAGGCGAGAAAGAACGGAAAGGTACTTTTAAGAATCTTAACGGCAATAGGTACTGTGATACTCGGAAGTCTTATAGGACTTATTACAATGGTCGATTATCATCATGCAGGGGTTCTTACAGTACTCGTCTTTTATTTCTTCGGTCAGGGGAAGTGGTGGAGTTATATTGGCCAGTTTATCTGCCTCTGGTATATCAATATGGAAATGCTCGGTGGTTTCGGATATGAAGTGGAACTTTTCGGTCAGCTTGTATTTCTGTCGAGACAGGGCTTTGCTTTACTTGCACTGATTCCTATCTGGCTCTACAGAGGTGAGCGCGGACACCACAGCAAAGCATTCCAGTACTTCTGCTACGCCTTCTATCCAGCACACCTTTTGATTCTTGCAATTCTTGGAATGATATTATAGAACAATTATTAATTAATAATAGAAAACGCAGAAAGATATTTTGAAGTGTACCCTGTTTTCTGAACAGATTCTTTCCGAGGCAATCGATAGAAACCGCATTGGCGAATATGAGCTCAAACTTATCCTTTTATATTTCATTAAAAAGTGAATTGACGGTAGCAGCTTATGACCCGAGTTATTATGCCGAAACACTGATAACGAATCAAAGAAAAATAGTGTAATAATAGTGAAAAAATAGTGAAATTTTGTGTAAAAAAGAATATAATAAAAGCAAGAAATATATAGTGAGGACTATTATGATAAAAGTTTCTTTAACAAATGAAATATTAAATCGAATAACTTCGATTGAAGAAAACCGTTTTGCCCTTGCGAGAGTTGAATTACCTACAATAACGAGAAATAGATTAAGGAAGAATTCAAAGAAAAAGAGTTCTTACGCATCAAACAAGATAGAAGGGAATCCTCTTACAGAAGAGCAGGCAAGTGAAGCGATTGACAGAGATTCACATAAACATTTTTTAAAACCTGAACAGGAGATTCGTAATTATTTCATGGCACTTAATCTTTTAGAAGAAAGACTAAAAGAAAGAGAACCTTTCTCAAAAGAATTAATTATAAGTATTCAGGCAATCGTTGAAAAGGGAGCTTCAAAAGACAAAATAGGGTTGCGCGGCCCTATGCCACCTGGGATGTTGTTTGCAGTATATGATTCTGAGACAGGGAATCCTGAATATATTCCGCCGGAACATACTGATATACCAGATCTTTTAGATGAATTAGTCGATTATGTAAATACTACGGACGATCATCCATTAATTATCGCTGCAGTTGTTCATTATCAGCTTGTGACAATTCATCCTTTTGAAGATGGAAACGGGAGAACAGCAAGATTACTGTCCGGATATATTCTTGATTATCATGGATATAGTTTTAGCGGTATTGGATCACTTGAGGAATACTTTGCCTATGATGTAGATGAATACTATAAAGCGCTTCAGATGAATCTTCCGGCTCTTTATTATTCAGGACGTAATAATCCTCCAAATCCTGAAATTTGGATTAATTATTTCTTGCGTATGATGGAGCTTTATTCTAGCAAGGTATATGAAGTATCAAAAGCTACAGAAAACGAAGATTTACTGGGAAGCTTATCACATTTAAATACTAAAGAAAAGAGTCTACTAGCTTTCCTTCTTAGCAATAGAATACACGAATTCACACCTATTGATATAGCAAAGAGAATTGGAGTCACAAACAAAACTGTTATCAACAGATGTGTAAATCTTGTGAGTAACGGATTCCTGACACCTAATCTTGTAAAGGAAAGAATTCGTTCATACAGCGTTAGTGATTTTGCAAGAAATAGATCTAAAGATATTATTGAGGCAATTAAAAATTAGTACTGTTAAATAGATAAAACGTGAGACTGTGAAATAACGTAATATGATATGAAATATACAGCAGCCATACGCGAACTAGGATATCCTTCAAGGCAAGCTTTGGTTAAGTGGTATAAAGAGTTTCAAATAGATGGAAAGTTACATCGTGATTTCGTCAACAGTTGTTGTTATGGCAGAAGAAACAGCAGAAATTATTCCAAGATTCAATTAGAATTTTTTAAAAAGCGAGAAAAAAATGAAGATTGTATTGAAATGGGTAGTAGGTCTTCTCATTTTGGCAAGTGCTATAGTGTATATACTAACGTTAATCTACTTACCTGTTAGAATGGAAGTAAAAGATTACTTTAATATTGATTGCGAAGAAATCGATTCCATCGAAGTAACATTTTCATATGTGGGTAATTATGGTAAAAACGTAGTTGTGTCAGATGAGAGAGTTATTGAAATAGCGGATGCAGCACAAAACAGTTTCGAAACAAAAGGGAAGTCTTTAAAGTATTATCTTGAGTTTTGTGGTAAATCGAAGAATCCAAGAGAATCATATTGGACCTTTAATATGAAAGATGGTACAGAGTTCAGATTTAATTATCTTGTGCTTGATAAGAAAGAAAATGGGAAGTATTTAGTTATGCTCCTGCGAATAGGTGACCATAACATTGTAGAAGAGTATAAACTTCCAATTATAATTGAAGGCTCATTCCCGGGAGATATGTATAATCTTCTATATGAAGAAGCACAAACACTTAACGGGACAAGATATAATTATGAATACCTGTAAATTTAAAAACCTACCTTATTTGATTGAGGTAGGTTTTATTTATTCTACTGGTGTACAATCCAGTTTTTATGGTGATTCTATAATTAGTTTTCCAAAGGGATGCAAAAGATATTTCTAGAAAATTCGAAAAACGCGTTGCGGTATGGCCATTTTTTTGGTATCGTATTGATAATTTAAATATGACGAGGCATTATAGTATGACAGAAAAACCAACTAAAGAAGTAAGGTTATACGAAGCTGGAGCTAAGCACCGAACAATCACACAGAGTTTCGTTAACACTTGCAATTCTTACAGCACCATTTCTTTTTTACTTCCCAACTGGGTTGGTTTATGGAATGTTGATGAATTGGTAGTCAATAAGATACAAAAGGGCGGTGATTCTTTTGGAGATAAAGAAAACGATATCTGTATTATTAATACTTATGCTCGCACTAGGGCCTCTTCTAGCGGGGTGTGGCTCACAGATAGAAAGCACTGACGAAAACGAAAACACTGACATGGGTATTGAAAATAACGACGTGGACAATGATAATAGTTCTAAGTATGTTTTCAATGAAAACCATAAAATCATGGTTGGAGGGAAGATGTACTACTCAACTGGCCAGGAATCAAAGCTCAGTGTGCGTCCTGAAAGAATTAATGGCGAAATCATGCATGTAATCGCAGAAGCTGAAGTGCCAGGCAGAGACTATGAAGCAAACTTTGGTGAAATTGGATATGAGATTCAGTTTGTAGGGGACGGTTTTATCGAAGTTCATATTGTTGATACTGATCAATGGATTATATTTGAAGAAGGGCCGTTTGAAGCAAAGACATATGTATTTGACGGCAAGACGTACACTTCCGAAGAACTTTGGGAAATAACAGGCGCTAAGTATATGAAGGTTGATGTTATTTTCGCAGGAGCAGGAGCAGATGTAAACTGGTCAGCTGAAGCGATAAATATAGATAACTATCAGTACTTCCCTGTAGTTGACGACCGATTCCAGACAATAGGTGAAATGAAGGCATATATCGAATCTTTAATCACTTATAATCTTGCAGCGACTGACTATTATCAAGCGTTCGAAGGCGAGACTCCACAGTTTAGAGAAATAGATGGTAAACTCTATCAAGTATTAGCAGACAGGGGTACGATGCAAGTTGATACATATTCAACGCGAGTAATTACAGAAACGGATAATTCAGCAGTTATTGAAGTAGATAGTTTTGATGGGGAAGAAACGAACACTATAGTGATGCTAAAAGTAGATGGCGAGTGGCTTGTAGACTACTTTGATGGGGGCTATATTCCTCGAAATACTAACAAGTAAATATCCAGATACTTATTCTCGCTATGATTTACCTCCTGAAGATGGATAAATTTTACATGTAGATAACGAGATAACCTTTGTACCGGAAGGTATAACCCCATTTGTTAAAGTAGAATTTGAAAATAACGAGGTTAGTGTCATCCATATATTTTTGATTAGGATTACATAACAGAAGAATTGTGACGATTATTATTCATCAATTTGAAATGGAGTTTCTAGTATGAATCAGACAAGTCTTATAAAGCAAATAATTATTATAATAGCAATTGTGTTCGTAATAGGGACATATGTCTTTTATAATGCTGATGATTCATACTTTTTCGCTACTAAAGAAAACTACCCGACTGCTGGTGAAGGTTTAGTTGAAATCGATATTCATGACTTTACCTTGGCTGATGAAGAATCAATCAGACGTGTTGCCAAACTCGACAAGGAAGCAGAATTCAAGACAACTGAAAACATTCCAGTTATTAATGGCTCTTCTGCGTTCTTACCGGCTTACGCAGCTTTTGTTTACGAGGTATATCCAGAGGGCACTACTTTAGGTAGTAAATATTTCAAATGTGAAGATCAAACCAACGGATATAAAAGCCTGATTTCTGGAACAACCGATATATACATTGGTATGCAGCCAGATGATTTGATTTTAGAACTGGCTAATAGCGCCAATGTGGAACTTCAATTTACTCCAATTGGGATGGAGGCAATCTATTTCTATGTTAGCGGAGACAATCCGATTAATGATCTCACATCTGAAAACATTAGGGATATTTACTCGGGAAGAATAGCAAACTGGAACGAGTTAGGAGTTCATGATGGCTGGATTGAAGCTTATCAACAAAGCTCTATATTCAGTGATAGCCGTAAAGCTTTCGAAGCATATATGGGAGCTTTAGAAATTATAGAGCCTGAACTAGTTCGTAAAGACTATTATGGCGATATTATTTACGTGCCACCAGCATATACAAATAGTCCTGATGCCATTGGTTATTCATTACGATATTATCCTGTCACATTTACAAGTGTACACGACAGTGATGATGTCATAAAATTTCTATCTATTGATGGTATTAAACCAAATGACGAAGACGTTGTTTCAGGAAAGTATCCAGTAATGGCACCTTTTTATGCTGTGACAGTAAAAGGAAACGACAATCCAAATGTGCAGCTCTTACTTGATTGGATCGTCTCTGATGAAGGACAGGAACTCCTTGAAAAGACAGGGTATGCAGGGATTAATTAGTTTAAGAGGGTTTATCGAATGAAGAAGGAAATCAAAGAGGTCGTAATCGTTTTAATAAAAGGATTCCTAGTAATATTATTGTTCTATTTAGTATTAACAGGTCTTAGCCTTGCAGCAATATTAACCTGATCAAACAGTGCATTGCCACTGGAATAGGATTGAACTATAAGAGGTATTATGAAAAAAGAAGTCAGGTTATACAATGCAATGTTTCCAATATGGTTGCTGATATTATTTCCACCATTCTGGATTATTGCAATGATAGTGAACTATATTATTGATCGCTTGGTACTGCGTTATGCTTTGCGCAGGCTGCAGGTTGAGGACATAAAAGGTAAAGTAAAGAAAGCAATCTGGAAGACTTGGATTGCTGGTTTTGGTGCGGATTTCATAGGCGCTTTCGGAATGTTTATAGTTGCTAATTCATCTGCAGATTATGACAAGCCACTTGGCACTTGGTGGAACAATAACATGAGTTACGGCGTGCTTATGAATCCATTCGACAATATATTTGCATTCACATGGACAACAGCGTGCACAGCGCTTTCGGGATATTTCATATACCGATTTAATAAGAATTGGTGCCTGAAAACATTAGATTTAAGCGATGAGCAGATACATAAGGTAGCTTTGATGCTGGCAGTTTTAACTGCACCATTCCTTTTTTACTTCCCAACTAGGCTTTTTTATAGAATATTGTGGGGATATTGATCTATGTGATGATGGATTAGATATCAACAGTTGAAATTGCTACTTATGTATTGCAGGAGACCTAATTATGTTATTCGATTTTCTTACCGGTCATGAAGAAGTTTTTATATCTTACGACATTAATCAATATCAGAAATATGTTCAGGCACTTCAAGATAATGGCATCAGGTACTATACAAAAATGCCTCGCAGAAGGGTTAAGTACCAGCATCTGGATTACAACCGCCCGTATCATCTTGAGCGCAGAGTGTTTGTGAAAAAGAAAGATGTGGAAGAAGCAGTTTATATTCTTAATAATTTACCTAGATAAATAACTAGCACTTGCTAATAAAGGCCAGCGTATTCATGTGACAATCACAAAAGAATTACAGGAAAGACTTGCCCTAGATAGCAATGTAATTGAAATTAATTGCAGGAAATAAATAGTTTAAGAGGGTTAGAAAATGAAAAAGAAATTGTCTTTTATTATTGTTGTGCTTTTATCATACGTTATGCTACAGCTCATTAAATACAAGCTATGGGTTCCATTAATTATAGTTTTCATCTTAAGTGTTGCTGTTAGATACTATACTGGTAAATTAAGTAACAAAGACGACAAGTAAGCAGTAATATTAAGAAAATAAGACAAAAAGCTTCTTCCCATTGTAGTAAAAAGTACAATATGGTAGAATACTGTCAATTTAAGAATTTAACGTAGTAAAGGGGAAGTAAGGAGAAAGAATTATGAAACAGATTAAACCGGGCAGAGCTCCGTCAATGATGAGCGGTATCGTTGGTATTTTTATGGTGATTATCGGAATAGCCTGGACGATAGGCGCAGCTGGAATGGGAGCACCTTGGTTTTTTTGCTTGTTCGGAGTTGTGTGGACATGCATTGCCGGTATGAATACGTTATACAATTTCAAAAATGCAACAAGCAAGAACCGTTATTCGATGATGGATATCGTGGATTCAAGTGAAGAGCCGGATCCGCTAAACGTGTATTTCGGCAATCAGGATGACGAACAGGAACTATCGACATTTCCAGAAACAGATATTGATGCAGAGTATTGTCCTTATTGTGGAACAAAGGTAGAGCAGGATTTCAGATTCTGCCATAAGTGCGGTAAGGAGTTACCTGAATAACAGCCAAAAAGAAGCAATTACTTAAGAGGGGGAAAGAATATGGCAAAGTTAGAAAGAACGCTCAGAGGCGATTTCAATCAGATTTTAGAGATGATAGAAAGAGGAATCCTTGAAGGAAGTATGTCAGCCACGCTGGAAGAAAGTAGTGATTTTCGAGATGGGGATGCGCGCTGCAGTGTACGTGTTTTTGAACGTTACAGTTATTTAGGGGGCAACCGATTAAGCCTGAATGTGACACTTTTTACGAATGGTGACGGAATCAAATTGTCAGCGATTACTGCCGGTGGCAGCCAGGCAATGTTTATGAAAATCAATACATTCGGAGAAGAAGCTTTCCTGCAGAAACTGGCGGAAATATTGTAGAAAAGAGATATTTTTATTCGAGATTTGTGTACATTGATGGCGCTTGTTAGTTAGTACAAATATTTGCTTGAAATATGCAGATATGAGGTGCGTTTTCACTCGATTTTTTACCAAAGTTTGTGTGCCATTTTCAAAAGCATGACAAATTACAAAAAAACCAGCTTAAAAAAGCCCAAAAGTTTGTGCGTTTCAAATGATTACAAACAGGCTGAAGTGTACCCCTAAAAGTAGAGTAAAAAAACAAACTATTTTTGCATGTAATACTCTACCGGAGTTAAATAATTGTTTGTAGCGTGTGGTCTTTCTATCGGATAGAAATG
>SVCW01000020.1 GCA_015058155.1 Clostridiales bacterium
ATCACCAATCGGCGTTCTTCTCATACCTGTGTGCGGTATCGCAGCATGGCAGCTTGCGGCAGCAGCAGTAACAGGCTTCATCGCTAAGGAAAATGTAGTAGGTACACTTGCTGTATGTTACGGAATTACAAACTTTATCGATGTAGATGAACTTGTATTAACAAGTGGTGCAGAAGAAGTTGCTGCAATGTTCGGACTTACTCAGGTTGCAGCTCTTGCATATCTCATGTTCAACCTCTTTACGCCTCCTTGCTTTGCAGCAATCGGAGCTATGAATTCAGAAATCAAGAGTAAGAAGTGGCTTGCAGGAGGCATTGCACTCCAGTTTGCAACAGGTTATACAGTAGCTTTCCTCGTATATCAGATCGGAACTCTTGTTACTGAAGGTCACCTCGGAGCCGGTTTTGTACCAGGACTCGCAGTAGTGGCAGTAATTGTTTGCACAATAATATACCTTATCAGAAAGGCTGACAAAGAAATCGAAAAGGAATACGCATTAAAAGGAAAAGCAACTGCATAATTACAGGTTAGCAATTTATCAAAAATGGGTATATAATATATATAATATTCTTTAAAGGAGAAAACAAATGGCAGACTTTGTAGTAATCGTTGTTCTTGCAGTAGTTATTGGCGGAGCAATCGCATATATGATAAAACAAAAAAAGCGTGGTGCAAGATGTATCGGATGCTCAATGGGCGGATGCTGCAGCGGAGGCTGCAACTGCCATAAGGACGACAAATAAAGTAGCACACTTCGTAAAATGTACCGCTCTTGTGTTTTGCAAGAGCGGTATTTTTTATGCCTTAACATCTTGAAATCAGGGTTAGGAGGTAAAAGAACAAATCACAATATAAGTTTTAAAAAAGAACATACGCATATGATTGTACACATTTGTTGCATTGGCAAATGAAAAAACACGTGATATAATTCCAAATATGTTCCTCGAAAGAGCAGACAATCAGGTAGAATCATAATTTGAGAGGATTATAATATGCAAAAGGGATTATTAGTGAAAAGACTTCTTGTGGAAACCATTGAAGATTTTCTCATGAGAGATAAAGTTGAAGAAATTACGGTAAACGATATCATCGAAGCTGCCGGAGTATCGAGAACTACATTTTATCGTTATTTCAGAGATAAATACGACCTTATCAACTATATTTACACAAACAAAATGAATGATCTTTTAAGGAGATATGATAGTTATAAAGATTCTTACACGATCACTTACGAAATTTTAAAGTTCGTCTCAGAGAAAAGAGAAATCTTCCTTAAGATACTCAGTTATACGGGACAGAATTCCTTTATGGATTTTTATGTAAAAACATGGATTGAAGAAGACACAAAGATGCTGAAAGACCTTCTCGGCGTAGAAACACTATCGGCAGAAGATAAGTATCTGATAAACTATAATGCAATCGGATGGTCGTCAACAATGATAAGATGGATTCTTGACGGATGCCAGGAGGATCCGAAGGAGCTTATTACTATACTTGATGACCTTACACCAAAGAAAATGCTTCATTATTACAGAGAGGCTGCGTTCATCAATGGCCAGGCATAATACAGGCAGGATAATCTAAAATGGCACTTATTGAAATAAGAAATGAAAAGTTAACAGTAGGAATTGATACGCTCGGCGCAGAACTTCAGTACCTTAATCGTTTTGACGGAAAAGAATACCTCTGGAACGGTAATCCCGAAGTATGGAAATACAGAGCTCCGATTCTATTTCCGTTTTGCGGTGATCTGAATGAAGGCAGATATACTTTTGAAGGAAAAGAGTATAAACTCCCAAGACACGGCTTTGCAAGGGATAAAGAATTTGCTTTTGTCAAAGACGAAAGTCTTATTGATTCGGAAGACAGAAGCGGCAGCAAAAAAGCAGTATTTGTTCTTGAGTCAGATGAAGAAACTCATAAAATGTATCCTTTTGATTTCAGACTCAAGGTAATATATGAACTTGAGGATTTTGCTCTTGCAGTAAAATATGAAGTAGAGAATCTGTCAGAGGGTGATATGTATTTTTCAATTGGTTCTCATGAAGGGTATCGTATCAGGGGAAAAATAGAACATAACAGTGTTTATACAGACGAGATAATTCCGCTTTTATATGACTATTTTGAAGGAGAAAGCGATACGATTACGGATATTGATCCGGAATATACTTCGGCAACATTAAAAATGGTAGCAAAGGATGATTATCTCACGGTTAGTTTCGGTAAGGTCGAAAGCTTTTCAATCTGGACCAAAAGGGATGCCGAATTTATCTGCCTTGAACCATGGCACGGCATACCTGAAGAGAAAGATGCAGACGCCGATATAACTAAGAAAAGGGGAATACAGAAACTTGCCGCAGGAGAGTCAGAGGTCTACATTCATACGATAGAAATCCACGAATAATGGCAGTTACAAAGTGCCGGTAGCCGACCCGGAAAAGGCTATCGGTTTTTTGATTCTATGCAAAAAAGTTACAATTTTATAATAGTGCAACTGTTACAATATAAGGGTTTTGACACCAAAAAACAAGCTGTTATATAATAAAAATGTTAAGATATTGTTTTATCAGGAGGTATTATGGCAAAACGAGTTTCTGTGAATCAGGTGCTTATCAATGCACTTGAAACACTTCTTAAAAAGACGGATCTTGACAGTATCAAAGTAACAGATATTATTGAAGAGGCCGGAGTATCAAGAACAACATTTTACAGACATTTCAAAGATAAGTATGACCTTATAAACTGGTATTATGTTCAGTATATGAGGGAGCTTCGTGCAAAGTATCTTGAGTCGCAGGACGCATATAATCTTACACTTGACCTCATAAGATATTTTGGAGAAAAGAGGGAGTTTTTCCTTAAGATAAGCGGTTATCACGGCCAGAATTCATTCCTTGAATATTTCATGGAATCGATGTACAAAGGCGATGTTTCTTATCTTAAAAAAAGACTCAGAGTTGAGGATCTTACACCGCAGCAGGAATACCTCGTAAGATTCAATTCGACGGGAATGATTTCTATGGTTTATGACTGGATGGCACAGGATTGTCCTCAGTCTGCAGAAGAACTAATGGAAATGCTCCTTATGATCATGTCGCCTGAACTTAAATACTATTTCATGACATCAAAGGATGTCTTTGAAGCAGAAACTTTCCCTGAATAAGAAAAACAGGCGAGTAAATCGTCAGGTCCTCATATAAATAAACATTAAAAAAGACAGTCTTACGACTGTCTTTTTTCTTTCAGTGACATTTGTAAATACGTTCACCCTAAGCTCTGATCGCATCTACTATATAGGTAATGTTATGCACTGACTAAATTAGTATAATCTTCGTGAAGATTATTCAGCCTTTGATGAAAGCTTTGAGAGGTCGAGTGTTCTTCCAGCCTTGCACTGCTTGTCAAGTCTCTTAGCCCAGAGAGCGTTTAAGATACCGAGTACGCAGATAGCAGCGAGGAAGATGAAGATCATTGTGTAACCAGCGTTACCCTTAGTATCGAGCCACTGACCGAACATGAGAGGCCATACACCGTCTACGATTGTACCTGAACATGAACCGATACCGATTGCAGTTCCAGCTACCATTGGAGGGATGTGGAGTTCTCTTAAGATTGAGTATGTTACTGAGTAAAGTGGGAAGATTACGAGTGATGGTAATACTGAGTAAATGATTGCAAATGTAGCATTTGTATTTTCATTGAAGAAGAGTGGGATGATCCACATTACAGCAATGATTGTGAATGCAACAACGTACCAAGTTGAAGTTGACTTAAGTACCTTGTCAGCCATGATACCACCGAGAGGAGCAAGAACCATAGCACCATATGATCTGATAACTGAGAGAGCTGATGATGCGTTAGGGTCGATTCCGATTACGTCAGTGAGGTATGGGTTGAAGTATGATACGTTTGCATATACTGTGTAAGTTGTTAAGTAAGCGAAGAAAATGATATAAGTTCCTGGCCACTTAAGAACGTAAGGGATGTGCTTAACCTGGATAGGTTCGTCGCCCTTGAGGTAAACTCCTCTTTCAGCCATCTTCTTTTCGTCATCGAGGAAGAGGATAACGAGGATAGTAGCGATGAGAGTGATGATTCCGTAGCACCAGATAACTGAAGCAAATGTCTGGAACTTATTGTAAACAACTACAGGGATAGCGTTTCCGAGAGCTCCTGAGAGACCATTGATCATGTAGTAAACGCCGAATGAGTTACCAGCTTCGTCTTCTCCACCAAGTGAGTTGATGTACTTGATGAGAGCAGCCCAGTAAGCAGTCATAACGAATGCCTGTGCGATGAATGCGAGTACAGCCATTGAGTATGAGCTTGCGAAGAGAGCGTAAACGAAAGTGATAACTGTGATTCCTCCAACTGAGAATACGATGATCTTCTTAGCATCGAGCTTGTCAGCAAGGAATGCTCCCACGAATGAAAGTGGGAAACCAAGGATTGAACAGATTGTGTTAAGGAATGCAAGCTGTGCGTTTGTGCACTGAAGAGCTTCCATCATCTGATCATAGAAACAATATCTTACGTACATAAGAAGATAGATAGTTCCACCCATGTAACCGAGTGAAATGAGACCCATCCATTTTCTGAAAGGACTCTGCTTCTGCATAATAATTTCCTCCTAAAAAATATGAAATTAATAAGTTCTCTGTGATTTGCGATTTGCAAAGACTTATTGCCTAGGGAGCCGTGATTGCAAAAAACGACAAATAATCACAGCTATCATTATAAATGTGATAAGTGTGTGAAGAAATAGATGATACGTGTGAACTGTTTCATTAAAAAACTATTTTCGAAAATCGTTTTCTTTTTAAGAAAAAACAGAAATATCAGAAAAGGACGATACGTGTTTATTTTTTAAAAGAGTTGTGTTATTATATATCAAAACAAATAGATGCGAAATGTTCCCGGATGTGATGTCCGGGCTAAGAGGGAAACAGGTTCAAGTCCTGTGCGGTCCCGCCGCCGTAAGCGAGGAGTCACTGCCGATTATGTCACTGGAGTAATCCGGGAAGGCTGGCAGATGGTTATGATACGCAAGCCGGAAGACCTGCTTTTCGTATACTGTAAATCCGACGGGTTAATCGGGAAATACAGTGTATAGCTGTTACGTATGTTTCGTAACGGCTGATTTTCGTAACAGTAAAAACGGGACTGTAGCAACTTTGCTACGGTTTTTTTATTTGAGGATACTGTATTGTTCGGAGAATACTGCTTCGGAGAGAAAGTGAGGGTAAAATGAAAAAAACTATTAAGAAAATGTTGTCACTAATTCTTTGCCTCGTTCTTGTTTCGGGGACTATGGTGATGATTACAGGTTGTAATGGAGATTTGATGGATCCGCCATGGGTTTCTGAAACGACTGAAGATACAGAAATAAAGACAGAAAAAAGTTTTACATTTGTAGTAACAGATGCTGACGGAAATGAAACAACGTTTAACATTACGAGTGATAAGCAGTATGTTGGTGAAGCACTTTTTGATGAAGGTCTTATAGAAGGAGAAGAAGGTCCTTACGGACTTTACGTAAAATATGTAAACGGTATGTACGCGGATTACGAAGTAACAGGTACTTACTGGGCCTTCTATATTGATGGGGAATATGCAGTGTCGGGAGTAGATAAGACTGATATAGAAGACGGAAGAGAATATTCTTTCAAGGTAGAGAAATAGATAGTAACCGGCAAGAAGGAGCGGAGCTTAAGATTTGAGAGTCAGTACAAAAGAAATTGCCGTTTTCGGTATGCTGGGGGCGATGATGTATGCCTCGAAGTTAATAATGGAAATTGCGCCGAATATACACCTTATTGGTGTTTTTGTCGTGGCTATGACTCTTGTATATAAAAAGAAGGCGCTATATCCGATTTATATATTTGTAATTATGACAGGTCTTTTCTCAGGCTTTGCTATGTGGTGGATTCCGTACTTATATATATGGGCAGTTTTATGGGCGGCAGTCATGCTATTTCCAAAGAAACTTAAAGAAATGGCAGCAAACCATGGAAAAGGAGGATTTCTTACAGGAAAAGAGATAAGGAAACTTTCTCTTGTGTGTATGATAATCTGCTCTATGCACGGATTTCTTTATGGAATTTTGTATGCTCCCGCTCAGGCAATAATATTCGGCTTGTCCTTTGAAGGGATGATTGCCTGGATTGTTGCCGGCATACCTTTTGATATTGTTCATGGGATAAGTAATTTCTTCTGCGGAATGCTTATAGTTCCGATTGTAAAAGTCCTGAATACGGCTGAAAAATATACCGGCAGAACAGACTGGAATTAGAAATTGAAAAAAGAAAGGCGGCAGTGTGGAAACTTCGTTTCGTATTACTGCCGCCTGATTTTATTATCTTTAAAGAAAAGAATCTGAAGATTTATTTGAGCATTTCAGCAAAATCTGCCATTGCTTCTGAAATCTTGATTGACTGAGGACATACTGCTTCACAGCTTCTGCATCCGATACATGCTGAAGGTCTCTTGTCTTCAGGAAGTGAACTTACACCAAACGGAGCAATGAAGCCGCCTTCGCTTGCTGAGTGTTCGTTGTAAAGCTCGATAAGCCAAGGAATATTGAGTTCCATAGGGCACTTGCTTGTGCAGTAACGACATGCTGTACAAGGAAGAATCTTCTTTCCGACCATACTGAGTCCGATTTCACGCATATTTGCAAAATCAGCGGCACTTACAGGTTCGTCTGTTGCAAATGTTTCGATATTCTGCTTCATCTGTTCGAGGTTTGACATACCTGAAAGAATCATAGTAACTTCAGGGATAGCCTGGAGGAATCTGAAAGCGAGGTCTGTAGGAGTCTTGTCGGGGTTGATACCTGCGAGCTTTGCCTTAGTCTCGTCATTAACGTTACAGAGCTTTCCTCCGCGGAGCGGTTCCATAACCCATACCGGAATATTTCTCTTTCTCAATTCTTCAATCTTGTCTTTTGCCTTCTGGAAATCGTAGTCGATGTAATTGAGCTGAATCTGGCAGAATTCCATTGTGTCGCCGTAAGCTTCAAGGAATCTCATCATTGTTTCGTATGTACCGTGACATGAGAAACCGAGGTGCTTGATTCTTCCGTTTTCCTTCTGCTTCATGAGGTAATCATGTATGCCGTTTGCAGGATCGAGGTAACCATCGATGTTCTTTTCGCAGACATTATGGAAAAGATAGAAATCGAAATATTCAACCTGAAGCTTTTCAAGCTGCTTTTCGAAGATTTCTTCTACCTTTGTCATATTTGCTGCATCATATCCGGGGAATTTTGTTGCGAGGTAGAAGCTTTCTCTTGGATATTTCTTGAGGGCACGACCCATAGCAAGTTCTGAATTACCATTGTGATAACCCCATGCTGTGTCATAGTAATTTACGCCTGATTTCATGGAGTATTCAACCATTTCTGCAACCTGAACTTCATCAACGTCGCTGTCATTTTCACTTGTGAGCGGTAGTCTCATGCAACCCATACCGAGAGCTGAGAGCTTTAAATCCTGGAAATCTTTATAAATCATAAATAAACCCCCTTAAAGTTTTGTATGATATTTGGATAAAAGAGTGACTATTTGTATCCAAGGTCACTGTTTGGACATTCGTACTGGAGATATACAACTCCGCCTTCATGAACTTCAACGTTCTTAAGCTTGAAGCTTTCTGTTTCTGAAATGTTCTTTCCGCCTGTTGAGAAGAGTGAAGGTTCTTCGGAATTTCCTTCGCCTACAGGGCAGATTGTGAGACTGAGTTCGTCGCAGAGTCCGCGCTTGATCCAGTCCCAGTTAATCATTCCGCCGCCGCCGAGAGCGAGGCAGTCGATACCAGCGTCCTTGAGCTTCTTAACGAGAATCTTAGGATCGATTCTCTTGTCGTCGCCGCAGATGAGATAAGGGATTTCGAGCTTTCTTAAGTAAGCTTTGTAAGCGTTGCTTGCGTTTGAAGTGATAACTTCGAGTACTGGGAATGTTCTTCCTGCGTATTCGATTGTGTTACCCTGCCAGTTGAGATTTCCTGAATTTGATACTGAAATCCACCAGAGAGCATTGTCAGCAGGACCGGCATTTGGCCAGAAGTCACCTTCAGGAACGAGAGGTGCATTTTCATCAAGATCAGGCATATCATATCCAGTGTAGTTCTGCTGGATTGTATTTTTTCCGAAAACGCCCGCCTGACATGGGTAGCGAGTTTCGCCTTCTGTGCAGAAGCATTCACGGAAAACAGGAATTGCAGGCGGATAAGCAGGGTCATTGAAGAATTCTCCGTTGATCTTTCCGTCTACAGTAATCATCATCTGACAAAAATAAATGGTCTGTACATAGTAGGTCCTCCTTTAAAATCTAAATCCTACTACCATTCTAAAACATTAAAGTGAACTTTAGTCAATCGAAAAATGTGATGCGGTTATAAAAAACAAATAAACAAGGCAAAAGCACCATAGAAGTTTACTCTCGAGATGCGGAATTAACGATATTTGAAATAATCGAATCTATAGTTTCCGGATCAAGCGGGGTAGCTTTTGTTTCATATGTGAGATATAAATTAATGCCGGGGTATATTCCGTTTCGCGCGTAAACGTTAAGTTTTTCGATATTGTCTCTACGATAATTCTCATCGTCCATTAAGCCTAAATGCTCCCAGAATACAACGCGACCATCCGGGAGTAATATTGTAAAATCCGGGAAATAGAATCTGAAATCACGATAAGATAGAGAACCGTCATCAGGCTGAGAAGTATAACTATTGTAATCCATATATGCAGTTGGCGATTCGAAGTCTTTGAGTATACAAAGCCTCAGCGGTTCTTCGTATTTGAATATAAGAGGGCTTGCGTTTACCTGTAATGTAATCATAGCCTCTGATTTTGATCTTACTTTGAACCCAAGACCGGTGTTTACAACAAGATGTTTTTTGTGATACTCAATAAACTCTTGCTTTTGCTTCGGGTAAAGGGAAGTGTTGCACCAAAGTTCTTTGAGTTTGTCGTCGTACACTAAGCGGTGATTTGATGTGCGGCTGATTACGATGTTTTCTGAAAAGCCACGGCTGTAACAGTGAGTAGCAAAGGACCAGTCGTCGTAAAAAAACCATTCAGGCAGAAGAGAATCCACATTAAAAATATCATATTCTTTAAATTTGATATGAGATCTCATCGCCTTTCCAAGAGATAAATGTTCAAGTAGCTTAATGTTGTCCTTTAGGATTTTTATCGAGATTATAACGCCACGTTTGTATTTGAGGGCAGAAGATAAACTGCCGTCAGGGTCGTTAATTGCACCAAGAGGACGCTGGTTTCGCTTTCCGTTGACTTTATAGGAAACATAGTATTTTTTCCTGTTATTAAAGTTGTTGTTTTCAATCTTGTTATTACCGCCAGGACTACGAAAAATCAGTGCGCCCTCAGGAAGCTTTGAATACTCCTCCTCGAAGAAGGCTAAATATTTGCGGTATCTATAAAGAGTCGCACTTATAGATGCATTGCTAATCATAAATCAATCTCCCAATACTATATTGCTGGTTGCTATTGCAGTTTACTTATATGAAGCATTATATCATTACATGTAGTAAATGTAAATATTTTCCAGCGAGGTAAAAACAAAAGCTTCTTTATGTTCGAGAACTTTTGCTTCATTGAGAGGCGGTTTTGTGTTAAAAACTCTTGCTTCATTGAGAGGAGTTTTTACGTTCAAAAGCACTCGATTTAATGAGAAGTGATTTTATGTTCAAAAGCACTCCCTTCATTGGGAGGTAGTTGTATGTTAAAAACCCTTGCTTCATTGAGAGGTGATTTTACGTTCAAAAGCACTCGTTTCATTAAGAGGTAGTAAACTTTAAAAATGAAAGTAAATAATGTTTACTTTTTCTGCTTGAATAAGCAAGTATAAAGATGATGAAGCAGTAAAAACACATCGATGAAAAAGCTTATTGTTTACTAGAAAAACAACATTTCATATATGATAATTCCGACAGTAGCATATTTTTAAAAGAGATTGGCACAGAAATAAGCAAAATGAAGTAAACAATGTGTGAGTTCAGAACTTCTGTTTACTAGGAAAAGAAGAAAAAGTGAAAAAAACCAGATTGGCTAGTAAACATAACGCAAATTCAGAGAATAAGTTTACTACCTAGTTCGTTTTGCCTTCAAGTTACAGCTTTTCTGCAGGAAGTAACCTTAGTTAAGGGCACAACCAGATTACAAAATGCACATTTCGCATTACAAGGAGCAGGGTTGCTGGAAAGATAAGCCTTCTTTCAAGGAGCAAGGTTGCTGGAAAGATAAGCCTTCTTTCAAGGAGCAAGGTTGCTGGAAAAAAGCCCGGCTGAAGCCGGGCAATGTGATGCAGTTATTTAAAATATTTGTAGATTCTCGGAAGTCTTAATGCAAAACCGCAGAGAACTTCGTAGTTTATTGTGCCGATTGCGCCGGCGATGTCGTCAGCAGTAATCGAAATAGTTTTAAGGCAGTCATCTTCGGAGCAAGCAGCAGGCATACTGCCCATGATGATGACTTCGTCGCCAATCTTGGCGTCCGGAATGTCTGTAACGTCGATCATTACCTGGTCCATGCAGATTTTGCCCGCAAGCGGTGCATAGCGACCATTCACAATTACGCATGGAAGAGGCTTTGAAGCCTGACAATCTTTTTCACATGACGAAGCACCAGCAAGGTCCGATGCGTCTTCATAATCTGAAGTGCTGTCAGGCACTTCATGCTCCATAGTCGAGAATCTTCGTGGATAACCATCTGCATATCCTATACCGAGAGTAGCGATTCTTGAAGGGCGGTCAGATATGAACTTTCTTCCGTAACCCACCGAAAAACCGCTAGGCACATCTTTTATGTGCTTGATTGTCGCCTTTACAGACATCACAGGTTCAAGGTCGAGAATTGAACTATCGACTTCGTCTGACGGATAGCAGCCGTACAGAATAATGCCGGGACGGACTGCATCAAAATGAGTGTCTTCAAGTTCCATAATTCCCGCACTGTTTGCAAGTGTCAGATAAGGGAAAGGCGGAAGCTTGCTGATATCATCATTCTGGTATGGAGTGTCAAAAGGCTCTGTGACTCCGAGCGCCGTATTGCATCTAGGTGCAAAGATTCCGGAGCTTTCGAGTGCTTTTACAAAAGCCTTGTACTTCTCATTCTGGGAATTCGCATAAGTCTTATCCTCTTCGTCAGCAGTTGACATATGAGAGATTATTCCGGAAATCTTTATATCCGGAAGCTCGCTGATTTTGCGAACTTCTTCAATGATTGGCGCGAGCGCATTAGTACAGTCACTGCTACTGTTTTCGCAATTACAGTCATCACAAGAAACTGCTTCGTCCGGAATAACATATCCGATTCTTCCCATACCTGTATCGAGCGCTATAAGAACAGAAACCGTCTTGCCCATGCTTCCGGCAACTTCGGAAAAAGTCCTGGCATTATTATAGTCGCAGACAACAGGCGTAAGGTCGTACTCAACGACAACGTCTGCGAACATATCAGGAATAAGTCCGAGCACAAGAATTTCTTCCTGCTCAGGTTCAGGAATTATAACTTCCGGAGTATCGCCGATGAAAAAGTTTTTATCATCTGACAACATGCTTTCATCAAATTCATATCCGTAATCATCAAAGTAATCACGGTTTTCATCGAAATATTTACGGAGAGCAATAGCTTCAGGAATTGTGGCAACAGCGAAACTGTTTACACCATTATCTTTAAGAACATCGGCAACATTGAAAGCACCATGTCCGTAAGCATCTGCCTTGACAACTCCGATTATTTTTTTATCATCACCGATCTTTTCGCGAATCTGTTTTACATTGTGATCAAGAGCCGCAAGATTGATTTCTACCCATGCAGGGCGCATTGCACTTTTATACATAAATCCCCCTAAGTATATAAGTATTAATATTCGTCTAATCCATGTGAGTGAATAAATTATAGCATTAAAAAACGGCCATTGCAACGCAAGGCCGTCACTAGTAAACTTATGAAGCTATATCTGTTCGAAGCCTGATTCTGAGATACCGTGCTTTACACGATCTCTTTCTTCTGCGGCTTTTGCACCGTTCCAGTTATCCATAGTTCCTACGAGATAGCCGGTAATTCTTCTGATTCTTTCAAAGCCTACAGGCTGGAACTTGTAGTGAAGATCTACAAAATCTCCGTCAAGTGTAATATCGAGTGAGTCGAGAATTCTGTTATGCTTGTTTTCGAGATAATCGATGTAAGCAGCCTGTTCCTTTGCTGAAAGTTCGCCTCCGTTTACTGTTACAGCAACATTCATGATAACACACCTCCTTATATTGTATAAAAAAGTAAATTAATAACTAACCGGTACGATATAAAGTATATACCTCATAAAAGGCATTGTAAACGGGAGTATTGAAAAATTAACAAAAGAAAAGCTCCCTATCTTGGGAGCACGATCTGCTTTCCTTCCTTGGCTCTTTCTTTTGAGAACCTGTAAAGGACAAATTTTCTTCCGATTGCCTGTACGAATTCTGCACCAAGAATCTGAGCAGCTTCGTTTGCAGTTTCCTTAGGTTCCAGGATAGCACCTTCCTGAAGCTTAACCTTGATGAGTTCTCTGTTTTCGAGGCAGATGTTCATTTCTTTGATTATATTTTCAGTAAGTCCGTCCTTACCGATATGAACGATAGGATCAAGGTTATGTGCGAGTGACTTGAGATAGCTTCTCTGTTTGCTTGTTATCATTAAATTATCCTCCGATAAAAAATATCAATTAGTTTGTCGCTACATTATACCATAGAGAAGCGGGCATTTCAAACAGACAAATGTCAAACTGCAATTAAAAGGACAGCCCGACCGGACTGTCCTGACAAATGACTTTATTACATGGACCTGATTTTATAAGTATTATTCAGCCTTCTTGAGCTTTGAAAGGTCCATAGTTCTTCCGTTCTGGCACTGCTTGTCAAGTCTCTTAGCCCAGAGAGCTACGAGGATACCAACTGCGCAGTCAGCTGCGAGGAAGATGAAGATGTAAGTGTAACCCTGGTTACCAAACTTGTCAAGCCATGTTCCGAAGAGAGTAGGCCATACGCCGTCTACGATAAATCCTGGGAAGAATGATCCAATACCAATTGCAGTACCAGCTACCATTGGGTTGATATGGAGTTCTCTTAAGATTGAGTATGTTACTGAGTAGAGAGCGAAGATTACGAGTGATGGTAAGAGTGAGTAGATACATACGAATGTAGCATTTGTTTCTGGTCCGAAGAAGAGTGGAATGATCCACATTACTGCAGTGATTGCGAATGCTACGATGTACCAAGTTGAAGTTGACTTGAATACCTTGTCAGCCATGATACCACCAACTGGAGCGATTACCATACATGCATATGATCTGATTACTGAGTAGAATGATGAAAGTCCTTCGTCAATTCCTACTACGTCAGTAAGATATGGATTGAAGTACGATACGTTAGTGTAAATTGTGTATGTAGTTAAGTAAGCGAAGCAGATGATCCATGTGCCAGGCCACTTAATTACATATGGAATGTGCTTGATGTTAACTGGTTCGTCACCCTTGAGTGAGATACCCTTAGCAGCGAGCTGCTTTTCGTCTTCGAGGAAGAGGATTACGAGAATTGTTCCTACGAGAGTGATTCCACCGTAAACGAAGATAACTCCAGCATATCCGAGGTTGAACTTAGTTACAACCCAGAGAGGGAATGCGTTGCCGAACGCACCTGAAAGACCATTGATGAGGTAGTAGATACCGAATGAATTACCAGCTTCATCTTCACCGCCGAGGTTGTTGATGTACTTGATAAGACATGACCAGTATGAACACATTACGCAAGCCTGAGCGATCCAGCAGATCATTGATGCTGTGTAGCTTGTTGCAAAGAATCCGTAAATGAATGTAACAAGAGTCATACCACCGATTGAGAGTGTAAGAATTCTCTTAGCATCGAATCTGTCTGCCCACATTGGTCCGTGAATGAAGAATGGAAGACCTGCAATTGTACAAGCAGTGTTGAGGAGACCGAGCTGTGCATTAGTACAGTCAAGAGCAGCCTGCATCTGATCGTAGAAGCAGTATCTTACATACATGAGGAGGTAGATAGTACCACCCATGTAACCGAGAGCGAAAAGTCTCATGAATTTAAGGAAAGCATTATCCCCTTTAATCATAGTTATTTCCTCCTTTTAATACATACTATTGCGATAAAACAAATAATGACGATTAGGTCCTGTAATGTCGTCAACTACATTTTACAATGAAAATGCGAGATTTTTCCATTGCGGTTATGCTCACAACCTGTGAGCATAATGGGAATTGACAGAATAATCAAATAAAAATGGTGCCTGCAATTTGCAGACACCATCAAGGGATTATTCTTCACTAAGTATTTCTTTAATGGCTTCAATGAATTTAATTACGGACTCTTTAGGATTTTCGGCGAAAACGAGTCCGAAGGATGACTTGATCTTCCAGTCGATAGGAATTGACTTGAGATAAGGATGAACAGGTACTATGTCGTGAACGTTGAGCATGATTTTGTTACTGTTCGCACAAACGTTAAATGTCTCAGTATCGTAGTACTCTTTGTATTCGATATCTATATCAGGGAAACCTGCTTCGAGATAACTGCAGAACGAACTAATACAGTTTATGCTTTCGTCATTAAGCGCAATGATTCTTTCGGTAGCAAGATCATCTGCCGTGATAATTTCTTTATCAGCAAGTCTGTGATTCCTTGAAAGAAGAGCGGAAACAGGGATTTTTTCGAGCTCAACGAAGTTATCGGTTACCTGGTTGAGACTGTCAGAAACGATAAAAGCAACATCGACGTCTTTGCCGAATGAGTACCATAATTTTTTTATAGTATCATAATGATTGTCGCCTGACACGATTGAAATGTCGATATCAGGATATCTTTTACGGAGATTATCCCACAGATCCTGAAAAACATGAATCGGAGAAGCATAAGAAACCCAGATACGGACATTGTTTCTACTTTCGCTTGCATTGTTTAAGATATTCTTTTTCGACTGATTACAGTAATCGAGAATAAACGTTGCATCATCGTAAAGAAGGCGTCCGGCTTCAGTGAGTTCATTACCGCTTTTTGTTCTGTTAAACAGCTTGATTCCGCCAAGCTCTTCCTCGAGACTGTTTATATGCTTCATTACTGCATTTGGAGACATATAGGCCTCGCGGGCAACTTTATGGAAGCTGCCCAGCTCAGCAACTTTCATAAAAGTCCATAAGTGATTCAGATTATACATAACATTACCTCCGGTTAACACCGTATATACAATTAGATTGTATCATTAGAGAAAAGTTTATAGTTGTAACAAAATCACAGAATTGTTTGACAAATGGTACAAATTGGCTAACACGGTATCACCTTAATTGATACGGGTGTATCCTCTTTTGTATATGCCTAAAAAGGGAAAACATGTATGAATCCGGCGAAAGTTGAAAGATTATAAGGGGTGAATTGCCTTGAAAACAAAGGCTGAATGTGCTATTATAATATGTGCAAAATGAGCCTCTATAGTTAAACGGATATAACAGCGGTTTCCTAAACCGTCGTTGTCGGTTCGATTCCGGCTAGGGGTACCAAATCAAAAAAGACAAAAGACCCAGCTTGCCTCGGGTCTTTTTGTATTGCACAGTTCTGAGTAGCATCTTGTTACCTTATGCTAACTTAGTTATAGGATACCCGAATACAAATTCCTTAAACATAAAAAATAAATTTTCCGGAACAAAAGTATACTTTACTGCGTCAAAGTAATAAATGCGCGGAATAATGAAGGAAATGCGCGCATATCGGGAAATACAGAAGAATGGGGGTTTATGAAATGAAAAAAGCTTTGGCAGTAGTAATGATAGTAGCTCTTTGTCTTACGACTGTAATTTCTTACGGGGGATATTTTGATAAGGAGGACGTTACGGATTCCGGAATTCTTGTAAGGGCAGAGACTTTTGAAGACATAAGACTTGCACTCAAAGAAAGCGGGGATTTCGATCGCGATGATTATCGTACGGGCTTCAGCGCTCTTAAACTTTACGGAGTCGTGGAAGATGCAAGCGGAATGGATATGGGAGTAATGCCTGAATCAGTTTTCAATACATTTGTTGACGTAGAGGAGTCGGCGAGTGTCGGCACAGGTTCGTTTTCGCAGACAAATGTCCAGGTTGAAGGTATCGATGAAGCTGATGTTATAAAAACTGACGGAGAGTATCTCTACATAGCGGCGGAAGAATGTATATATATTGTGAAACTCATTGATTCTGAAGGTGGTCTTGAACTTGTTACCAAGATGTATCTTGATGAGTATTCAAGAACGAGCAACATTTTCATAGACGGTGACAGACTCATAGCTTACGGGTACAGATGGGTACCAAGGGTAAATGTAAGTGATAATGTTATGGGCGGAGCGGTTGATAATGAAGATAGCGAAATCATTCTTTTCGATAGTTCACTTTCGAAGATTTCAACAGATATCGCAAGAGTTGACGAAGGAATCTGGTTCTCAGAAAAGGGAATGTCGTTTGTGAAAATTTATGACACATCGGACATTGAGAATCCGGAGCTTATCCAGGACTTCGCTGTTGATGGAGACATAAGAACGGCAAGAAAGGCAGGTAACTTCGTCTATATCCTCGCAAACGATTATGTGAACCACAATATCAATATTGAAAAAGTAGCTCCCGGTGATGTTATGCCTTACTATACTGATTCCAACGTAGAGGATGGAAACGAAATCATGCTTCCTGTTGAAGATGTATATATCTGTCCTGTGAATGATGCAGTTTCATTTACAACGCTTGCAGTTCTTGATATAAGTGGCAGATTCCCTGCAGAGATCCAGAGCTTCATGGGTTCAATCAGCGAGTTCTATATGAATGATGAGTCAGCGTTTCTCGCTTTTTCGGAATGGAACTGGGAAGATGGTACAAGAAAAACTAATCTTGTTGCACTTAATATCGATGGCATGAAGGTTGCGTACAGAGCAGAAGGATCAGTTCCGGGTGGACTCCTGAACCAGTTCTCCATGGATGAGTATGACGGGTACTTCAGAATCGCTACAACACCAAACGATAACAGCGCAGGTTCTTCAATATATGTGCTCAACAAGGCACTCAATGTTGTCGGAAGTATAAACGGTATCGCAAAGGGCGAGCAGATTTATTCTGTCAGATTTATGGGAGACCGCGGATACGTGGTTACATTTGAAACTATGGATCCTTTCTTCACAATCGATTTGTCGGATCCGACAAACCCATATATTGCAGGGGAACTCAAACTTCCGGGATACAGCAACTATCTCCACCAGATTGATAAGGATACAGTTCTCGGAATAGGAAGAGATACGCAGGAAACTTATGTGAAGAATCCTGACGGCACAGAAACTGTTGTCGGATTCGTGCAGGGAGGCATCAAGCTTTCACTCTTTGATATAAGTGATTTTGCAAATCCGGTTGAAAAGGATAGTTTCGTAATAGGTTCTGAGGCTGCATGGGCGGATGCGCTCTACAATCACAAAGCAATAGTATTTGACAGAGCAAACGGTCTTGTAGGTTTCTGCCTGAATGATCACAGTTATTATTCGGGATGGTATGAACCGGCAGCAAAGGGTGCTTACATGTTTGACATCTCAGGCGATGAAATAGAAATCGACGGTATTATGGAGTCTGAGGTAATACATTACAGCACACTTACAGACAGCAAGTGGAATCCTGTAAACCATATGGAAAGATTCTGTTACGCAGGGGATAATTATTACTACCTTCAGGGCGGAGAAGTAAGAGCATTTGACAGAGCGACTTATGAAGAGGTTGATGCACTCAGCCTGTAAACAGAATGCGAAATGAAGAGGCGGCAGAAATAATCTGCCGCCCTTTTATGTTTTGTGATAAAATAAAAGTATGGAAAAGGAAGATAAGATTTTAATTGCGACAATTGAAGATAAACTTGAGCAGGCACAGAGAAGCTATATGACTGTTACTAGCGGGTTCCTTGATTTAAGACAGAAGGAGCTCGTTTCGTCGTTTCTTAAGAGCAGTCCTGATGTAGTGATGCTGAAGGAAAATCCTGATGGCAGCGTAGTTGATGTCGATATTTCAGGAAGCGGAAGAGTGAGGACATTCTTTTATGGCGGATATGGAGATGCCGAAAGAAGGGTACTTGTAATTCTTCCTGAATATGCACACGTCACGGATGTTGTGCCGGACATGCATGATAACCGTGAATCGCAAATAGACGATATGAACAGTGCTGAAGACTGTCCGCTCTGCATTCTTAAGGTCCGGACAAAAGGCGGTATGAGCAGAAAACTTACACACCGCGACTACCTTGGTTCGCTTCTCGGTCTTGGGATAAAGAGAGAAAAGGTGGGAGACATTCTCGTTCTTGATGACGGTGCGGATATAATCGTGCTAAAAGAGCTGAGCGAGTTTCTTGCGGTGAATTATGAAAAAGCCGGAAGAACTAATCTTAATGTCGAAATTTGTGATATAACAGCCCTTGATGTGGGTAAAATAAATATAGAAGAAAGACGTGATACGGTAGCGAGTCTGAGGCTTGACAGTCTCGTTTCATCAGTCTTCGGGATTTCAAGAGGAAAGGCCCAGGAGGCAATAAAGATGGGACTCGTTTTCGTGAACAGCGCGCAAATCTCAAAGGCAGATATGATGCTTGGCGAAGGAGATAAGATAGTCCTTCGTGGACGAGGTAAGGCTGTTCTCCGCGAAGTAGCCGGAAGGAGTAAAAAAGACCGTATATACGTTGTATTTGATAAGTACGTTTAGGTTCGGGTGCTTGTAATAAAAGAGCATCGCCTAATTGCGATATACGAAAGGAGCAGTTAATATGTTTACAATCGGTTGCCATTTATCAGCATCAAAAGGCTTTACAAATATGGGAAAAGAAGCGCTCTCAATAGGCGCAAATACATTTGCATTTTTTACTAGAAATCCAAGAGGCGGATCTGCAAAAGCGATTGATGACGCAGATATCGAAGGCCTCATTAAAATTATGGAAGAAAACAATTTCGGTAAACTCGTGGCACACGCGCCATACACAGTGAATCCTGCATCGGACAAGGAACAGACTCGTGAGTTTGCAAGAATGTGTCTCAGGGAAGATATCGAGCGCATGGAAAAGCTCCCGGGAAATTATTACAACTTCCATCCGGGCAGTCATGTCGGCCAGGGTGCAGAGAAAGGAATTGACCTTATTGCGGAAATCCTGAATGATGTAATTTCTCCTGATCAGACTACAATCGTTCTTCTTGAAACAATGGCCGGAAAAGGCAGTGAAATCGGAAGAAACTTTGAAGAAATAAAAGCGATTATCGATAAGCTTGATCATCCTGAAAAGGTCGGCGTATGTCTTGACAGCTGCCATGTAAGTGACGGAGGCTACGACATAATCAATGACCTTGACGGAATGCTTGAAGAGTTTGACAGAATCATCGGTCTTGACAAACTCAAGGCTATGCACATCAATGATTCCATGAATCCTGCAGGTGCACACAAAGACCGCCACCAGAAAATCGGTGAAGGCCATCTCGGTCTTGAAACTTTCGTAAATATCATCAACCACCCTGTATTAAAAGATCTTCCTTTCATTCTTGAAACACCGAATGAAATGGATGGATACGCTAAGGAAATCGCACTTCTCAAAGAGAACTACAGAGCATAAATTAGACATGCAGAGTGATTTACAGCTTTGATAATATTAGAAAAGGTGGTATAATACTCGAAGTTTACAACCGGAGGTTTACAGGCAAATGCATAACATAATGTTTTTCGTTGAGAGCATGCTTCTCGGGGTAGGACTTGCGATGGACGCTTTTTCGGTTTCCATGGCAAACGGTCTCAACGAACCACGAATGGGCAAAAGCAGAATGACGCTTATCGCGGGTCTTTTTGCCGGATTTCAGGCAGCGATGCCGCTTATCGGCTGGATCTGCATACATACAATAGTTCAGTACTTCACTGCATTTGAAAAGTTGATCCCGTGGATTGCGCTCATACTGCTTGTTTTTATCGGACAGAAGATGATAAGGGACGGAATCGAGTGCGGTAAGGAAGAAATAGGAGCAGCCTGTACAATAAGAGCAAGCTTCGGAGCTCTTATCATGCAGGGAATCGCTACATCAATAGACGCACTTTCGGTGGGTTTTACAATCGCAGAGTACGATCTCTTCATGGCGCTTGTCGCTGCCGTTATAATCGGTATTGTGACGTTCGCAATATGCCTTGGCGGACTTAAGATAGGAAAGACGTTCGGAACAAAGCTCTCAAACAAAGCCCAGATTTTCGGCGGAGTAATACTTATATTAATAGGAATAGAAATATTCATTACCGGAATTTAAAAATGATCAGATGATAGTCAGTTCGAAACACGGACTGACTTTTTCTTTGTCCGGAGTTCTTTATATCGTGAGAAAACATGATATAATAATAGTAGATAACTCCAAAGGAGAATTGATATGAAAAGATTATTATCAGTAATTATAGTAGTGATGCTTATGGTGACAAGTTTTGTACCATTTGCGTATGCAACAGAAGAAAAAGCTTTTGAAGGAGATAGCGACAGAATCCAGATTCTCTTTACGCACGACCTTCACTCGCATCTTGATCCGTTCAAAGTAGACGGTGAGATGGCAGGCGGGTTTGCAAGACTTAAAACGTTAATAGACGATAAACGATATGATGCTGAAAATGAAGGCATAGCAACACTCCTTGTCGATGCAGGAGACTTCTCGATGGGAACTCTCTATCAGACAATCTACGAAAAGGAAGCTCCTGAAATTACACTTCTCGGATATCTCGGATTTGACGCTACAGTGTTTGGTAATCACGAATTCGATTATAGAAGTATCGGTGTCTCAAATATGTTCAGCGCAGCTGTTGCAAATGAAGAAACGCTTGCACCGTCAGAAATTGCATTCGGAATGACAGAAGGTGTGAGACTTCCAGAATTTCTTGTTTCAAATATTGACTGGGAAGTTAATAACTCGGAAGACAATATGCTTGTTAAGGACGCCCTCGATAATTACGGCGCAAAAGAATATGTGATTATTGAAAAGAACGGAATCCGAATCGGACTTTTCGGAATTGTAGGCCAGGATGCTGAAGACTGCGCACCTGAATCAGGTATTGATTTCGGAGATATCGTAACAGCCGGCAAAGAAACAGTAGCAAAGATAAAGGCTGAAGGTGCGGACCTTATAATCTGCCTCTCACACAGCGGAGTCTGGGAAGACGAGGATAAGTCGGAAGATGAAATCCTCGCAAAAGAAGTTCCGGAAATAGACGTTATTATAAGCGGACATACACATACTAAGCTTGACGAAGCGATTATCCACGGTAACACACACATTGTAGCGGCACAGGAATACGGCAAGTACCTCGGCGAACTCGACCTTGTGAAAAATGAAGAGGGAAGATGGTCGCTTGAGAATTACGAACATATACCGGTTAATGCTGAAATCGAAGAGGATGCATATATAGGCAGTATCGTTGACAGGTACAAGGCGATGATCAATGAGCACTATCTTGCGCAGTTCGGTTATGAGTATGATACAGTGCTCGCTGTAAACGATGTACAGTTTACACCTTTTGCTGAATTCGGAAGAGTTCACGAAGAAGATACTCTCGGCAGCATTATTGCTGACTCATATATTTACGCAGTAGAGCAGGCCGAAGGTGAAAATTACGAAAAGGTTTACGCAACAGTTGCGCCAAACGGTACAATCAGAGACTCATTTGGCAAGGGCGAAATTACAGTCTGGGATGTATTCAATGTGCAGTCACTCGGAATCGGACCTGACAGAATCGTCGGCTATCCGCTCGTGAGCGTATATCTCACAGGAGCGGAACTCAAAGTACTCGCAGAAGTTGATGTTTCCGTAACATCACTCATGTCTGCAGCGCAGCTTTATCCGAGCGGAATCCGCTGGGAATACAACCCTAACAGACTTATCCTGAACAAAGTAACACATGTTGAGTTTGTCGATGAAAATGGAGAAGCTTATCCGATCGAAAATGATGAACTTTACAGATGTATCTGTGGCCTCTACTCGGCGCAGATGCTCGGCTCTGTAACAGATCTTTCATACGGACTTCTTTCAATCGTGCCAAAAGATAAGGATGGAAATCCGATTACTGACTACGAAGCACATCTCGTTTATGACAGTGAAGGAAGAGAAGTCAAGGAATGGTACGCACTTGCAACATACTTTGACTCATTCCCTGAAAATGAAGATGGAGTGTCAGTAGTTCCTGATGATTATGAAACACCTGAAGGAAGAAAGCTTGCGATTGACGATAAAAGCCTTGGCGCAATTCTTAAGGCTCCGAGCAAAGTCATGAAAATGGTTTATGGAATTATAGCGGCAGTAGTCGTTCTAATTGTATTGATAATCTCAGGAATAGTGTGTATTATAAAAAGAAGGAAAAAATCGAAAGGAAGAGCATAATTTATGTGCGGATTTGTTGGATATTTCGGTAAGGGAAATTACGAAAGAGAAATGATTGTTGACAAGATGGGCGAACTAATCGCACATCGCGGACCTGACAGCGCAGGTATTTTTACTGACGAAGAATATGCTGTCGCATTCAGAAGACTCAGCATCATTGACCTCGAAGGAAGCCCTCAGCCGATGCACAGCCAGGACGGAAGATATGTAATTACTTTCAATGGCGAAATCTACAACTACAAAGAATTAAGAGAGGACCTCGAAAAGAATCACGGCTGCACATTCGTGACTAGCGGCGATACTGAAACAATCCTCCAGACATATATGGTATACGGTGAAGAAACTGCGTCAAAGCTCCGTGGTATGTTTGCATTTGTTATTTATGACAAGCAGGAACATAAGATGTATGGTGCCCGTGACCACTTCGGTATCAAGCCTTTCTACTATGGCATGATGAACGACCATTTCTTTTTCGGATCAGAAATCAAGTCATTCCTTGCTCACCCTGCATTTGAAAAGGAAATCAACAAGGACGCAGTGAAGATGTACCTCATCTTCCAGTATTCAGTGCTCCCTGAAACACTCTTCAAGAATGTTTTCAAGCTCACACCTGGATACTATTTCACATACGACGGTGAAAACTTCGAAACTACTCAGTACTTCGACGCAACTTACGAAACAGTCGAAAGAACTTACGAAGAAACTATCGAGCTCATCGACAAGACTGTACTCGAATCGGTTGATTATCACCTCATCGCTGACGTAGAAGTAGGTTCATTCCTTTCAGCAGGAGTTGACTCAAGCTTCATCGCATCAACAGCCCGCCCTGACAAGACATACACAGTAGGATTCGGAGTGGAAGGTTTCGACGAAACTATATACGCAAAGGAACTCTGCGACATCCTCGATATGAAGAGCTCAAGAAAGCAGATCACACCTGACGAATTCTTCGATGCACTTCCAAAGGTTCAGTATCATTCAGACGAACCACACGCAAACCTCTCAGCAGTACCACTCTATTTCCTTGCCGAGCTCGCAGCAAAGGACGTAAAGGTAGTGCTCTCAGGCGAAGGTGCTGACGAATTCTTCGGCGGTTATGATAATTACAAGCCTAGCAAGGAAGCAAACCTCTACCAGAAGTTCACAACTCGCGGCATGAGACGCGCCATCGCAAACTGGGCAAAGGGAAGACCTTACTTCAAGGGACAGGGCTTCCTCATCAGAAACGTCGAAACTCTTGAAGAGGGCTATGTAGGACAGGCCTTCATCATGAACAATGAAGAAGCTGACGAAATCCTCGCACCTGCATACGCAAGCAAGATGCGTTATCAGGACGTAACAAAGCCTTACTTCGACAGAGTAAAGGACGCTGACGAAATCAGAAAGAAGATGTTCATAGACATGCACCTCTGGCTTCCAAACGACATCCTCTTAAAGGCCGACAAGATGACTATGGCACATTCACTCGAAGGAAGAGTGCCTTATCTTGACAAGGAAGTATGGGCTCTCGCAAGAACAATCGACACTAAGTACGCAGTAAGAGAAGGCCAGGCAAAGAAGGCATTCCGTACTGCTGCGCTCACACATATTCCTGAAGAATGGGCAAAGCGTAAGAAGCTCGGCTTCATGGTGCCATTCAGAGTATGGATCAAGGAAGAAAAGTACTATAACATCGTCAAGGAATGTTTCATGCGTGACTACGTATCGGACTTCTTCAACCGTGAAATCCTTCTTAAGTGGCTCGAAGACCACTACACAGGAAAAGACAACTACGCTAGAAAGATTTACACAGTATATTCGTTCCTCCTCTGGTACGAACAGTACTTTGTAATCCGTTAGATTTTTAATAAGAGTTTTATGAAGAGTAAACATAGAATAGAGATTAAAAAGAGGAAATGCCCGTATTGTGGGGAAGAGATGACTGCAGGGTATATTCAGTCAGCGAGGCAGATTTTTTTCTCTGAAAGGGCTCATAGAGTAATGTTTGAGGCAGAGGAAGGAGAAATTAAAATCAGCGGATCTCCTAAATATGTAAAAGAAAGTTATTATTGCGATAATTGTAAAATTGTTATTACAGACCTGAATCACCCAGCAGAATAATTCGAGAAATTTAATAATCATGGAGGCAGCTTGAGCTTTATTGGCTCTAGCTGCTTTTTGTTTGACAAAAACTTAGAATTATGATATTAATAAAATAATATAAATTAATTTATAATAATATAATTTATATTAATCTGAATTTGAGGCCGCTATGGCATCAGGAGGGTGTATGGATTTCATAGGAAGAAAAAGCGAGCTTGAAATGCTCGAAAAGGAATACAGAAGAGACAGCAGCTTTGTTGTAATATATGGGAGAAGACGTGTCGGAAAGACTACGCTTATCAAGGAGTTCATTAAGGACAAAGATGCGATATACTTTCTTGCGACTGAAGAGGTAGAGCCTCAGAGCATGAAGCGTTTTTCTAGCGTTATCGCAAGAGCAACAGGGAATAGTTTCCTGTCAAATGCAAATTTTGATGACTGGCTTGATCTGTTCAATGCTTTGGCAAATCACAGACCTGGAGAAAAGAAAGTTCTTGTAATTGATGAGTTTCCGTATCTCGTAAAGACAAATCCGGCTTTTCCGTCAATCTTGCAGAATGCCTGGGACGAGATTTTAAAGGACAGCAATATCATGCTGATTCTCTGCGGATCGTTTATAAGTATGATGAAGAAACATGCGCTTTCGTATGACAGTCCGCTTTACGGCAGACGTACAGCACAGCTCAAACTCAATCCACTCCCGTTTACAGACATATATGCGGTGCAAAGTCTTGCTTTTCCTGAAGCAGTAGAGCAGTTTGCCGTAACGGGAGGGATTCCGAAGTATATTGAGTTTTTCTATCCTGAGGAAGATCTGATGGGGCAGATTAAAGAAAATGTTCTTTCAAAGAGCGGATTCTTGTACGAGGAACCGAACTTCCTTCTTAAAAATGAAGCTATGAATGCGATGAATTACTTCTCTATAATAAAGGCGATTTCTGACGGCAATCACAAGCTCGGTAAGATTGCAAATGCACTCGGGCAGGAGAGCTCGGCAATAATGCCATATTTATCGACACTTGTAGACGTGGGGTTCGTATCAAAAGAAACGCCTGTGACAGAAAAGAATCCTGAAAGATCAAGAAGGAGTCTGTATTTTGTAGCTGACAATTTCATCAGATTCTGGTTCAGATATGTGTATCCTTTTAAGGGAGAACTTGAACTTGATAATACATGGATTGTTTTTGATGAGATGGAAAAGGATTTCGTTTCAAAGTTTACAGCATTTGTGTATGAAGATGTATGCAAGGATTTGTTCCTGAAATTCTGCAAGGACGGGAAGATAGAATTTACGCCGTCGAGAATCGGGTCATACTGGCTTAATGATATCGATAATGACATGCAGATTGATGTGATGGCAGTAGACATCTCGAATAAGAAGATGTTTGCCGGAGAGTGCAAATACCATGAAAAGCCTGTTGATGCTGATGTATTTTTTGACCTTAAGAAAAAGGTCGAAACATCAAAAGAAATTGAGGCAGCTTTTCCTGAATACGAAGTAATCTACGGAATCTTTTCAAAGAGCGGATTTACTAAGAGGATGAAAGATATTGCCGGTGAAAATGAAAGCCTGATCCTTGTAAACTGCGACGAGATACAGAAATAATTAGAAAACAAACAGGCCCGGGGCATATAAAATGCTCCGGGCCTTGTAGTTTCAATATGTATCGCCTAATTGCGATATTCGATTTGTGAGATGCAATTTAGATTTCTTCGTCGATTCTGAGGAGAATGCTTGTGAAGAGCTTCATGCCTTCGAAGAAGTCCTTGATAGGGAGTGCTTCGTCAGGCTGGTGACCTCCGCCGTAACCATCAACGATGTAGTCAGGGAAGAGGCTTCTGTCGATTGAGCACATACCAGTTGCGAGAGCTCTTGGAAGCTTACCTGCGTAAGTACCGCCTCTCATTACAGGGATATCCTTCTTGATACCCTTTGCCTTCTCGTATTCTTCGAGTACGATCTGAACAACAGGAGAATCGAGAGGTCTTGCTGAACCGTTCATGTGGCTCAATACCTGAGCGCTCATTCCTGCTTCAGCAGCCTTTCTGATGATCGAAGCTGTGAGTTCTTCAAATACACCTGATACCATGAATCTGCAGTCGTTTCTGATGTAGAGCTTGCCGTCCCTGACAGTTGCCATTGTTGCTGAGCATACTGTTTCGCCGTATTCATCTTCGCCGTCGATTCCGAGAGGTGCTCCGAGCATGTCTTCGTTGATTGCTGTGATGAAGTCGAAAATCTTCTGATCATATTCGCAGAGGCATCCATTATCAGCAACAACCTTTGTGAGAAGGAGAAGTGCGTTGAGCTTGCCCTGTGGCCAAGCTGCGTGTCCGCCAGTACCGATTGCCTTGATTGTAACAGTATCATCAGTTTCTGTAATTTCATAACCGTCAGCAGGAACCTTGCTTACATCAAATCCGCATGATTTCTTTAAAGTAATTGATGCTTCGTTAGGAATGATGTTTGTTGCCTGTCCTACTTCGAATTCTACGATATCGTCTGAAATCTTTTCGTTAGTGATGAGATCGAATTCGATTCTTCCGAACTGTCCTCTCATGCCTGGCCATCCTGCGTCAGGAACGAGTGAGAACTTAGGGAGAGGGTATTCGTTCTTCATGTAGTAGTCCATGTCGAGCATACCGTTTTCTTCGTTAGTTCCCATATAGAGAGTGATGTTGTGCTTGAGCTCTATGCCGAGTTCCTTGATTGCCTTCATTATATATAATGATCCGATTGCAGCGCCTTTGTTATCTTCTACGCCACGACCGATGATGCAGTCGTTTACGATAACAGGTTCATAAGGATTTGTGTGCCATTTGTCGTCAACAGGTACA
>SVCW01000021.1 GCA_015058155.1 Clostridiales bacterium
GTTGCTCTTGCAACAGGTTCATCATGGACAACAGCTGGTACAATCGGTGTTGCACTCGTTGGTGTTGGTGTAGCTCTCGGAATCAACCCTGCTATGACAGCTGGTGCTATCGTATCAGGAGCATACTGCGGAGACAAGATGTCACCACTCTCTGATACAACAAACCTCGCTCCGGCTATGGCTGGATCAAACATCGTTGACCACATCAGAAAGATGATGTGGACTGTAGTCCCTTCATTTGGTATTGCACTCGTAGTATTTGCAGTACTTGGAATGGGACATGGCGGTGAAAACATGGATATGTCTCTCATCGTTACTCTTCAGGAAGGACTTAAGGAAAACTTCAAGATTAATCCTCTTCTCCTTCTCCCAGTACTCGTAGTAATCTGCATCGTAGCTCTCAAGCTCCCTGCACTCCCTGGTCTCTATGGCGGAATCGCTCTCGGCGTTATCGCTTGCTTCTTCCAGGGTGCTGATTCAACATCTGTATTCACATATCTCCACTATGGATTCTGGTTTGATAATCCGGACGCTGTAGATCCTTACCTCGTAGACCTCTTAACTAGAGGTGGTATGGACGGAATGATGTGGACAATTTCAATGGGTCTTGCTGCTCTCGCATTCGGCGGTGTTATGGACGCTGCAGGAATGCTCCAGACAGTATCAGAAATGCTCCTCAAGTTTGCTAAGGGAACAGGCTCACTCGTAACAGTAGCAGTTTTCACATGTATCCTTGTAAACGTAGTTGCTGCTGACCAGTACCTCGCAATCCTTCTCCCAGGAAGAATGTACAAGGAAGCATTCGAAGATGCAAGACTCAAGCCAGAATGTCTCTCAAGAGTACTCGAAGACGCTGGTACAGTTACATCACCAATCGTACCTTGGACAACTTGCGCTGTAACAATGACTTCATTCCTCGGAGTAAGTGCATTCCAGTACATTCCATTCGCAGTAATGAACTATGTTAACCCACTCGTATCAATCTTCTATGGATTCACAGGCATTTCAATGACTAAGATGAGTGACGAAGAATACGAAGCTTGTCTCAAGAGAAGAGAAGCTGAAAAGGAAAAGCTCCTTGGCGCTTAATCTTATATATAAAGAGAATAATGAACACAGGATCGGATGCCTCAGGGCATCCGGTTTTTTATTTCATAATTGACAAAAACTTTTGACTGATATCGTAATAAAGTGTACAATATAACTGTATTATTTTTTGTTAAAAAATAACGTAGTAATTGTCAAGTAAATAACTTGACATAAAAATGACTAGAAAATTAAGCCAGAACATTTCTGAGGGAGGATTATGTATGAAGACTTATGACCTTTATATCAATGGACAGTGGACTAAGAGTAGTAATGATAGAGTTATACAGGTTGAGAATCCTGCTACGAAAGAAATTGTGGCTTGCGTCCCGCGCGGTAACGCCGAGGACGTTGACAAGGCAGTTCTTGCAGCAAGAAGTGCGCAGGCTGACTGGGCAGCAAAACCTGTCAAGGAACGTGCTGATCTCATGAGAAAGCTTGCAGACGTAATTGAATCAAAGCACGATGAACTTTGCCTTGTTATCTCAAACGAAATGGGTATTCCTCTCAAGCATGCGCTTGGTTACCACGTAAGCGGGGCTTCAAATGAAGCGAGATTCTTTGCTGATATGGCTGAGAATTTCCAGTATGAGATTCCTATGGAAGGTGGGGCAGTGCTCAGAGAACCTGTAGGTGTTGTTGCAGGAATTACGCCTTGGAACTATCCACTCGATCAGGCTACATACAAGCTTTTTCCTGCAATAGTATCCGGAAATACTGTAGTTTTAAAGCCGAGTCAGAATGCTCCGACATGCTGCCTGATTCTTGCAGAATGTTTCGATGAAGCAGGTTTTCCTGCAGGCGTGTTTAATGTAGTAACAGGTGTTGCCGGAGAAGTAGGTAATGCACTTGCAACGCACAAAGAAGTAGATGCAGTATCTTTTACAGGTTCAACTTCAGGTGGTATTGAAGTAGGTAAGCTTGCACTCAATACAGTAAAGAAAATCGCACTTGAACTCGGTGGTAAATCACCGCTTATAGTCCTTGAAGGTGGAGACCTTGAAGCAGCAGTAGAGCATGTCTGCTCTGATGCATTTATGAATACAGGACAGACTTGCTGCGCATACACAAGATTCCTTATTCACGAGAGCCTGAAAGAAAGAGCAGAAGAGCTCCTGAAGGCAGAAGCGGCAAAATACATCACAGGCGATCCGCTTGATGATAATACTGAAGTGGGACCTCTCGTATCGGAAAAGGCTTGGATAAAGGTTAAGGGATATATCGAAAAGGGAATAGCAGAAGGTGCAAGACTTATTGCGGGAGAGATCCCTGAAAACTGTGATAATGGATACTATGTAAAGCCGGCAGTATTCATGGATGTGACAAACGATATGACAATCGCGCAGGAAGAAATCTTCGGACCTGTTCTTTCAGTAATTACATTCAAAGATGATGACGAAGCAGTTGCTATCGGAAATGATACGCAGTACGGACTTGCGAGTGGCGTATACGGACCGCAAGACAGGGCTATGGCAGTAGCAAAGCGCCTTAAGGCAGGTAACTGCTCTGTGAACGGCGCAGGTGGAAGCCTTGCTTATCCGTTTGGTGGCTATAAGATGTCAGGAATCGGAAGAGAACTCGGAACATTCGGTTTTGAAGAGTTCCTTGAAATAAAATCGGTATTTTTCGCATAAGTTTTTAATTTGTTTGGTGTATATTTGTGATTTTGGAAGGTAGGGTGTATTTATGGCATTAATCAAATCACTAAGTGATCAGGTATATGAGTATCTGTTCCACGAAATTCAGGTGGGAAAAATTGCTGTCGGAGACAAAGTTGATGAAGCGAAACTCATAAACGAGCTCGGAATCAGTCGTACTCCTATAAGAGAAGCACTCATTCAAATGACTTCTGACAATATTCTTGAGAATGTTCCGAGAAAAGGTTTCTACGTAAAGACGGTAGACGACAAGGAAATGAGAGAAGGCTTTGACGTAGTATCATTACTTGACGGTTATGCTGTCGAACTTGCAGTGCCAAATATCACGGGCGATGATATTCACAGAATGTCAAATGCCATCGAAAAAATGAATCTTGCAATCAGCAAGCTTAATTACGATATGTATTACGACTGGGAAAAGGAATTCCATCAGGTATACAGAGAAGCCTGCGGTAACAAGGTTCTGGCAGATCTTATCGAGGACCTCACAAGAAAGCACTTCCGTACAGGAATATATGACAAGAACAAGGAAGAGCTTGAAGCTTATCTTGCTTTCGTGAACAATGATCACGTTGAAGTTCTCAAGGCGATTGAAAGCAAGGATATTGAAACTGCAAAGAAGTGGCTGTATCTCCACTGGGTGGAACACTAGGCTGTGTATAATATAAAATGTGATAGTTGTGTGAACTTTTTTGAGGTGTGGCATTGGTCACACCTCATTTATATTTCAACGTTTGAAGGTGTACTATGTTACAGATGTGTTTTAATTGTGTGAATATTATGTGAAAAATATCTTGCATGTTTCGACCTCTGATGATAGAATTAGACCATAGGTACAATGTTGAAAAAGTGATTATCCGCAATTCCCTAAGCATCCCTAAGCAGCGGATAGTGCATTTAAACGTTGTGTTTTGCAATCATCATTTATAATTTAAATGGAGGTAATGTTATGATTAAAGGAGATAATGCTTTCCTTAAATTCATGAGACTTTTCGCTCTCGGTTACATGGGCGGAACTATCTATCTTCTCATGTATGTAAGATACTGCTTCTACGATCAGATGATCGAAGCAATTGGTTGTACTAATGCACAGCTCGCATTCCTCAACACAATCTGCTCACTTGCAGGTATCCCATTCCTTATTCATGGTCCTATGTGGGCTGATAAGTTCGACGCTAAGAAGATCCTTCTTCTCTCAATCGGTGGTATGACTCTCGTAACATTCATTTACGCGTTCTTCTGCACAAGCTATACTGCATCAGTAATCTGCTTCGTTGCACAGGCACTCGTAATGGTTTCATACTGGTCATGTCTCATCAAGTACATCAACAACCTTGGTGGAGAAGATGAAGCAGGTAACTCATTCGGTATGTACTACCTCATCAACGGTCTTTCAGGCGCATTCGGTAACGCATTCCCTCTCTGGGTTGTAACTACATTTGACCTTGGTTATGCTGGAGTTATCTTCGTATACGGCGCAATCACTCTCGTAGCTACTATCCTCGTATGGCTCTTCCTCGAAGACGAAAAGCAGCTCGCTGCAAAGGGAATCTACCTCAAGGGCGACGAACCAATCAATATCAAGCATATCCCTTATGTACTTAAGTGGCCTGGAACTTATATCATTTTCTTCGCATACTTAACTACTTACACAGTATATGCAAACGTATCATACTTCAATCCATACCTCATCGACGTTATCGGAATCGACCCAGACGCATCATCAGCTTACTCAGTAATCAGATCATATGGTGCGATGGTAGTTGCTCCTCTCGGTGGTATCATGGCTGACAAGGTATTCAAGTCAACTTCAACTTGGTACATCGTTGCATTCGCAATCACAGCTGTAATGTGGATTATTCCACTCTTCTTCACACCAGAATCAAACGTTACAATGGTATGTATTTACTCAGTATTACCATCACTCGTAATCTTCGCTCTCTACTCAGTAACATATTCAATCTTAAGAGAACTCCATATCCCTACAATGATTTCAGCAACAGCTGTAGGTATCGGTTCATGTTCAGGTTGGATCGTAGACGGAGTATGGCCTCTCATGTTCGGTAACTGGCTCGATGCTAAGGGCAATGCGGCATACCCAATGATCTTCATCTTCCTCGCAGCTATCTGCGTAGTTGGTATCCTCAACGCTATGTGGGCTAAGAAGCTCGACAAGGCTTGCAAGGCTGGTAAGACTATGAACCTCAGCAAGCTCCAGAAGGCTGAATAGTTTCTGAAGGTTTTATAATCAAAAATCAACACGGTATATTGTTTCAGGGCTTAGGCTGAAAGATTATCGTAATATACGGCGGACGCTTGCGTCCGCCGTTTTATATATGTTTTTAGAATGAAAAGAGGGGCATTTCCTCATTTTTAAGTACTTGCACACCACTACGCATTATGATAAAATATTGTCATATTCGACATTTGTATAATTTTTAGTTTAAAAGGAGAAAGACATCAATGAACAAAGTTGTTGATATCAAGACTGCTATCGACGCTGTAAAGCCTGGCGATACAGTTCTCGTAGGTGGATTCACTAACATCGGTGCACCTATGAACCTTATGTATGAACTCGGAAAGAGACCTGAAATCAACCATCTCACAACAGTATCAGAAGACTTCCACTACAATGCAGAAGATAAGCCTTGGCAGGGATTCAACCCAATGCTTCTCCAGGGACAGATCGACCACATCATCGTATCATTCTTTGGACACAAGACTGCTCAGAAGATGATGGACGAAGGTAAGGTTAAGCTCACTCTCGTTCCACAGGGAACACTTGCTGAAAGACTCAGAGCTGCTGGCGCTGGTCTTGGTGGATTCTATACTCCAACAGGTGTTGGTACTGTAGCAGAAGAAGGTAAGGAAGTAAGAGAAATCAACGGTAGAAAGTACGTTCTCGAAATGCCTCTTCCTGGAGACGTAGCTCTCGTTAAGTGCTGGAAGGCTGACAGAATGGGTAATGCTATCTTCAATTACACTGCTCAGAACTTCAATTTTGCTATGGCAACAGCAGGCAAGACAGTTATCCTCGAATGCGAAGAACTCGTTGAACCAGGCGAAATCAGACCTGACGAAGTTCAGCTCCCTGGAGTATTCGTAGACTATGTAGTACATTGTAAGGAGGCTAAGTTCTAATGGCTATCAATAAGAGAGAAACAATCGCGAAGAATATCGCTAGATACTTTAATGATGGAGATTTCATCAATCTTGGAGTAGGTATCCCTACACAGTCAGCTAACTATATTCCTGACGGAATCGAAGTAATCCTTCACGCAGAAAGCGGATTCGCAGGTCAGGACGGAGCTATCGATCCTCCTTGGTATCATATCGAAGAAAGAGAAGATATCGACGCTGAATGGAACGCTCCAAAGTGGAACGATAAGGAAAAGGGTTGGTTACAGGGACATAAGGACATCTGTGACGCAACAGGTAAGGTTGCTATCCTTTCAAAGGGCGCTTGCTGCTTCGACTCAGTAGTATCATTCATGATGGCTAGAGGCGGACACCTTGACGCTACAGTTCTCGGTGGACTCCAGGTTGACGAAGAAGGAAACCTTTCAAACTGGATGGTTCCTGGAAAGAACATCCCAGGAATGGGCGGCGCTATGGACCTCGTAGCAGGAGCTAAGAAGGTTATCGTTGCTATGGAATTTGCTTCAAAGGACGGAGCTCCAAAGCTCTTAAAGAAGAACACATTCCCTCTCACTGCTCTTAACGTAGTATCAGTAGTTGTTACTGAAAGATGCGTTATCGAATTCATCGATGGAAAGATGACAGTTGTAGCTATGGCTCCAGGCTGGACTAAGGAAACTCTCCAGGCTGACGCAGAAGCAACTCTCCACTTTGCTGACGTTATCGATGTAATGCCAGTTGTAGAAGCTTAATTAAGTTTGCTTGATTATGAGGCATGCGGGTTTCCGCATGTCTCTTTTTACAAGGAGTACCAGAATGAATAAAGTAATAGATATCAAAGCAGCAGTTGATAAAATCAAGGCTGGGGACAGACTTATGGTTGGTGGTTTCGGAAATATCGGAGCTCCTATGAACCTCTTATATGAACTTGGAACAAGACCTGAAATCAACCATCTTACAACAATCTCTGAAGATTTCCACAGCAGCGGAAAGGAATGGCAGAGTTTCAATCCTATGCTTTTAAACGGCCAGGTTGACGAAATCATCGTATCATTCTTCGGTCATAAGTGGGCGCAGGAAAAAATGGATAAGGGCGAAGTTAAGCTTACACTCGTTCCTCAGGGAACACTTGCCGAAAGAATCAGAGCTGCAGGCGCAGGCCTTGGCGGATTCTATACTCCTACAGGAGTTGGTACCATTGCTGCAGAAGGCAAGGAAGTAAGAGAAATCAATGGCAGAAAGTATGTGCTTGAAATGCCGCTTTCAGCTGACGTTGCTATCGTAAAGGCATGGAAGGCTGACAGAATGGGTAATGCTATTTTCAATTACACTGCACAGAACTTCAACACTGCAATGGCAACAGCTGCAACTACAGTAATCCTTGAATGTGAAGTACTCGTTGAACCAGGCGAAATCAGACCTGACGAAGTACAGCTCCCTGGAGTATTCGTTGACTATGTTGTACATTGTCCTATGGCAAGATTCTAATTTTGTTTATCGATGAGGCATACCTCCGGGTGTGTCTCTTTTTATGTTCAGGAAGTCATATCGTAAATTGGCGATACATGGTGCAGACGGTTACTTCAGGTCGAAAATTTTGGAAGGTTTTGGTCCTTTTGAGGTTGACTATATCTTTGCTACCTTATATTATTATATATATGACAAATTATTAACGTTTAGATTTAAGGAGAACGAAATGAATTTCAGAGAAGAATATAATGCTAAGCTCCGCACAGCTGATGAAGCGGTAAAGGTTATCAAGAGCGGCGACTGGATTGACTTCGCTATCGGTCTTGGATTCCCAACACTCCTCGACGAAGCAGTTGCTAAGAGAAAGGACGAACTCGAAGACGTAAAGATCAGAGGTTATCTCGTAATGCAGCCTATCAAGACTGTAGAATGCGACCCTACAAGAGAACACTTTACATACAACAGCTGGCATTGCTCAGGATATGAAAGAAAGCTCACAGACAAGGGACTCTGCAACTACATCCCTATGATCTACAGAAACGTAGCAGCTTACTACAGAAACTACCTCACAGTTAACGTAGCTATGATGGCAGTTCCTCCAATGGACGATCACGGTTACTTCAACTTCTCAGTTAACAACGCAACAGCAAGAGCAACTCTTGACAAGGCTGACGTTGTTATCCTCGAAATCAACGAAAATCTTCCAAGAGTACTTGGCGGACAGGACGAATCAATCCACATTTCAGAAGTTGATATGATCGTTGAAGGACCTCACGCTCCAAATCCTACACTTGCTGCAGGTGCGGCAACTGAAATCGACGAAGCTATCGCTAAGATCGTTGTAGAACAGATTGTTGATGGTTCAACTATCCAGCTCGGTATCGGCGGTATGCCAAATGCTGTAGGTCAGATGATCGCTAAGTCAGATCTCAAGGATCTCGGTATGCATACAGAAATGCTCGTAGACGCTTACCTTGATATGTACAAGGCTGGCAGACTTACAAATAAGAAGAAGACTATCGACAAGAACAAGGGCGTATTCGGTTTCGCTATCGGTTCACAGGATCTCTATGACTGGACAAACAACAACCCTGGTCTCGTTACATACCCAATCGACTATGTAAACGATCCTGACGTTATTAAGCAGCTCGACAACTTCGTATCAATCAACAACTGTATCGCTGTTGACCTCTACGGACAGATCTGCGCTGAAAGTGCCGGCACAAGACACATTTCAGGTACAGGCGGACAGCTCGACTTCTTAACTGGCGCATTCCAGTCAAAGGGTGGTAAGGCATTCATCTGCATGACTTCATCATTCACTGACAAGGCAGGAAATCTCCAGTCAAGATTCAAGCCAACATTCTCAGATGGTTCAATCGTTACAGACCCTAGATCACAGGGATTCTATCTCGTAACAGAATACGGTATCCAGAACCTCGCTGGTAAGTCAACATGGGAAAAGGCAGAAAGCCTCATCTCACTTGCTCATCCACAGCACAGAGACGAACTCATCGCTGCTGCTGAAGCACAGGGAATCTGGAGAAAGTCAAACAAGAAATAAATCAAATTCAAAAGAAGACCCGCAAGTTTTGCGGGTCTTCTTTTTGTTATGTATAAAGCGTCAGCGTTTTCGCTGGTTTGCAATTTGAGCTTTCTCATTATGCTGTGTGCATAGCTGGAACCGGGCGCTTTGTTCTTAAGATGTTTTCTGCACTCCAGTAGAAGTTTTCTTCTCCGATAAAGTCGTAAAGATCAGTTCTCTTGAACATCTCTACTGTTGTTTCAGGAAGACCTGAGAATGCGATGTCGATTCCCTTTACTCTTAAATTTTCAACGAGTGTTCTTACAGTTTCTGCTGATGAAATGTCGATGTTTGATACGCCTCTCATTGAAAGGATGAGAGTGTCAGCTCCTTCGAGGCTGTATTCGATATCTGCAATCTTCTGAGTGTTTGCGAAGATCATAGGACCTGTGATGTATGCTACCATAGCGTTGCTGTAACGCTCTCTGAGGTTTTCATCATCAATTCCGGCTCTCTTCATATCAACCTTCTGGTAATGGATTTCGATTCTTGAAAGTCTTACAACGAGAACGATGAGACCGAGGAGAACTCCGATTACGATAGCAATTGTAAGGTCGAAAATGATTGTTGCAAACATTGTTGCGATGAATTCTGCGATGGCTCCCTTAAACTTATGTGAAAACATATACTTGATTGAATGCCATTCGTTCATTCTCCATGCTGTTACCATAAGTACGCCTGCAAGTGCTGCCATAGGAATCTGTGACATAACAGGAGCGAGTGCAAACATTGCAATAAGAAGTCCTACTGCGTGGAACATACCTGTAAGTCTTGTCTGCGCACCTGACTTGATTGCTACGCTTGTACGTGCAATAGCTGCTGTTGCAGGGATACCGCCGAAGAACGGGAGAATAATGTTACCTACACCCTGAGCGATGAGTTCCTGATTACTTCTCATACGTACACCTGTCATCTGGCCTGCACTTGCACCGCAGAGGAGTGATTCGATCATACCGAGGATTGCGATTGAAAATGCCGGTGTGATGAGGCCGTATAAAGTATCCATATTTATAGCAGAAAGCTTGAGGCTGTTTTCAGGCATAAGAGTCTGAGGGATAGCTCCTACTACTGCAACGTCAAGTTTCATTGTCATTGAAATCGCTGTTGCGATGATGATGCTGATAAGTGATGCAGGTACTACGGCATTCCACTTCTTAGGGAAGACTACCATGAATACTACAACGAAGAGTCCGATTAATACTGAAGTCATATCAGGGCTGAAGCCGAGTCTGCCGTAGCTTAAAAGTTTATCGATAGCAGTTGTTCCTTCGCTGTGTGTTCCGAAGAAGTTATCAATCTGGCCAAGAGCGATGATTACTGCGATTCCTGATGTGAAACCTGTGATAACCGGTGTCGGGATGAATGATGTAAGCATTCCGAGTTTGAAGATGCCGGCGAGAAGTATGATAATACCTGCGATGAGTGTTGCAACGAATACTCCGTCAAGTCCGTAGCTTGCAACAAGTGAAGTAAGGATCGCTGCCATTGCTCCTGTAGGTCCTGAAATCTGATAATAACCGCCTGCGAGGAAACTCATTACAAGTCCTGCGATAATTGCTGTGATAAGGCCTGCAGCAGCGTCAGCGCCTGAGCTCACACCGAATGCAAGAGCAAGCGGAAGTGCTACAGCGGCAACCGTGATACCTGCGAGAAGGTCTTTGATAAGTTTGGATGAATTATAGCCTTTGAATTCATTTCTTAAATCGTTAGTAAATTCCTTAAACATTTCTGATGCCTCTTAATAAATGATCCTTAATTATTGTGATAGACACAACTTTTATATTTTACTCCACTGATTTTGATTTTTCAACCTCGGAATTCAAGAAAAATGGCGAAATGTGAGAGAAAATGAAGGACGATGGCTGATTGACCACATCAGATATTTAAGTACCATATATCTTAGAGATGAGTATAGTTTTCATCACTTTGAGAAAGGGAGTGGGTAAATGGCTAAAGGTAAATTAGTATTCAGAGCTGACAGATGTAAAGGCTGCGAACTCTGCGTTATGGCTTGTCCTAAAAAAATACTTAAGCTTGATGAGATTAACGTAAACAGAAAGGGTTATCACCCTGTTACCGTGATTGATGAGGATGCATGTATTGCATGCGCAAGCTGTGCACTTATGTGTCCTGATGGTATTATCAACGTTTACTCAGAATAAGGGGGCTTTGGAATGATTAAAAAGAAATTAATGAAGGGAAATGAAGGATTTGCGATTTCTGCAATCAATGCAGGATGCAGATACTATTTCGGATACCCTATTACACCACAGAATGAAGTTCCTGAATATATGTCCAGGGAACTTGCAAATTATGGAGGAGCATTCATTCAGGCAGAATCTGAACTTGCTGCAATCAACATGGCATATGGTGCGGCAGCGGCAGGTGGTCGTGTACTTATTACATCATCATCACCAGGAATTGCTCTGATGCAGGAGGGAATCTCACTCTTTTCATCAGTACAGCTTCCTGTAGTTATTATAAATGTAATGAGAGGTGGCCCTGGTATCGGTTCAATCCAGCCTTCACAGGCAGACTATGAACAGGTAACAAGAGGTGGCGGTAACGGTGACTACCATACAATCGTATATGCGCCTGCTTCAATACAGGAAGCGATGAATATGATTTACAAAGCTTTTGATGTTGCTGACGAATACAGAAATCCGGTAATCATTGCGGCTGACGGTATGCTGGGCCAGATGATGGAACCTGTTGTAATTCCGGAAATGAAGGAAGCGATTACGGAAGAAAGAATCTCGGAAGTTAAGCCTTATGCACTTACAGGGCACAAGAATAAGAGGGCAAAGAATGTAATCAATTCAGTATTTCTCAAGCAGGAGATGCTCGAAGATTACCTTAATGAATACTGGAAGAAGTACATAAAGGCTGAGGAAGAGCTTCCTGAATGGGAAAACACTAAGCTTGAAGGTGCAGAGGTTGTATTTGTTGCCTATGGTTCAACTTCAAGAGTTGTAATCGAAGCTATGAAGATTCTTGAAGCAGAAGGTATAAAAACAGGTCTTATAAGACCTAAGACTATCTGGCCGTTCCCTAAGAAGGCTTTCGATGAAATCGATCCGGAGACAACAAAGAAAGTCATTTCAGTAGAACTTTCAATGGGTCAGATGATTAATGATGTAAAACTCGTGCTTGAAGGAAAGTATCCGGTAGAGCTTATTAACAGAGTTGGCGGTATGCTCCTCGATCCGATTGAGGTTGCAGAAAGAACTAAGAAAATTATGGAGGTGAAGTAAGTGAATACTGTATTTGAATACACAAAAGGCATGACAGAAACTGAGCTTCATTACTGTCCCGGCTGTACTCACGGAATAGCGCACAGACTCATAATGGAAGTTCTTGATGAAAGAGGAGAGCTTGGAAACTGCATCGGTGTAACACCTGTAGGCTGCTCAATCGTAGGCCATCAGTACATGAACATCGATATGATTGAATCACCTCACGGCAGAGCGCCGGCAGTAGCTTCAGGAATCAAGAGAGTACATCCTGAGGCACCAGTGTTTACATATCAGGGTGATGGTGACCTTGCGTCAATCGGTACGGCAGAAATCATTCATGCAGCCGAAAGAGGAGAAAAGTTCTGTACATTCTTCATCAATAATGCGATTTACGGGATGACCGGCGGTCAGATGGCACCAACTACACTTGTCGGCCAGAAGGCAACTACTTGTACTGACGGAAGACAGGTAGAAAAACAGGGTAAACCACTGAGAATGGCAGAAATCATGGCGACTATCGACGGAGCTGTTTATGTTGAAAGAGTAACTATTTCATCACCTGGAGATGTAAGAAAGGCTAAGAAGGCAATTGAAAGAGCTTTTGAAGTTCAGAGAAAGAAGCTTGGATTTGCTTTCGTAGAGATACTTTCAACGTGTCCGACAAACTGGGGACTCGCACCGGATAAGGCGATTGAGTGGCTGAGAGAGAATATGATGGAATATTATCCTGTCAAGCAGTTCAAGTGTCCTGAGGAGGTAAAATAGTATGAGTGATAAGAAAATCTTTATTGCCGGTTTTGGCGGACAGGGAGTTCTTCTGATAGGACAGATGCTGGCATATGCCGCAATGCATGAAGGTAAGGAAGTAACATGGATGCCTTCATACGGACCTGAAATGAGAGGAGGAACTGCAAACTGCACTGTATGCATTTCTGATGAAAAGGTTGCATCACCGCTCGTTACAGAGTGTGACGTACTCGTGGCGATGAACGGACCGTCACTAGAAAAGTTTGAAAAGATGCTAGTGCCGGGAGGTCATCTCTTCATTAATTCTTCAATCGTACCTGGTAAGGCGACGAGAGACGATGTGAATGTGCATTATGTTGACTGCACAAAAATTGCTGAAGAGGAAGTAGGAAACGGAAAAACTTCCAATATGGTTATGCTTGGAGCGATTATAAGAAAGTCAGGTGCCGTGAGCCTCGACATCATGGATACTGTATTTGAAGATACACTCAAGGGTGGAAAGGCAAAGCTTATTCCGAGCAATAAGAAAGCACTGACAGCGTGGAACTAAGGCAGGTGTCATAATATGAAACGCATAACACTTATCGTTGGTCATTATGGTAGTGGTAAAACCGAGTTTTCGGTAAATCTTGCCATTGATTTAAGAAAAAAGTATAGGAAAGTAGCTATTCTCGACCTTGATATTGCAAACCCTTATTTCAGAAGCAGGGAAAGAAAGAGAGTGCTTGAAGAAAACGGTGTTGATATTCATTTCAATTCGTACGGACACGATATAACGGAAGATCTTCCGGCGATTTCGGCGACTATAAAGGCCCCTCTTGAAAACAGGTCGTATATGACTGTTGCAGATGTAGGCGGCAACGATAGCGGAGCGAGAATTCTGAATCAGTTTGAAAAATACTTCAAAGGCAATGACTGCGATATGTTCTGCGTGATAAACGCAAACAGGCCGGAGACTTCGACAGTTGAGAGTGCCAAAAGGCATATAAGAATGATAGAAGAAGAGACGGGACTCAGGGTAACGGGCCTTATAAACAACACACATCTTCTACGCGAAACTGAAGTCAGTGACATTCTTGATGGCTACAGGCTATGTAAAACACTCTCCCAGATTCTCGACGTACCGCTTGTGTGGAATGTCTGCGTAAAAGAAATGGTTCTTGAACTTGGAGAAGAAAAGGATAGAAGAGGTCTTGATGATCTCATAATATATCCGATAGAATTATATATGAGGCCGGAATGGCTTGATGCAAAAGTCGGCTCATAAGATAAAAGTGCACAGGAAACTGTGCACTATTTTGTTACGTATGGTGAATATGTATAAAATGTCGTTTATGCAAAGAAAAATGCATAATTCGTTGACAATGGGAATGATAACAGGGTATAATAAAGTACTTGACTAATTTTTAACGAGGCAAAGTAATAAATCATAATAAGGAGTTATAAATGGACAAGAACAACAGAAGTAATTTTTCAGGAAAACTCGGGTTCGTACTTGCGGCTGCAGGTTCAGCTGTAGGTCTTGGTAACCTCTGGAGATTCCCTTATCTCGCAGCGAAATATGGTGGAGGTATGTTCCTTCTCGTATATTTAATTCTTGCGGTAACATTCGGTTACGCTCTTATGATTGCAGAAATTTCAATCGGACGTAAGACTGGACTTTCAGCAATCGGAGCATTTGAAAAGTTGAATAAGAAGTGGTCATTCGTAGGCTATCTCGGGGCACTCGTTCCTATGATTATCCTCCCTTATTACTGTGTAATCGGAGGATGGGTAGGAAAGTTCCTCTCACTCTATGCTTCAGGAAACGGATCACTCGCAGCTTCAACTAATGAAGAAGGAGTAGCATATTTCCTTGAGTTTTTTGCACTTCCTACAGAACCTCTCGTATGGTTCGGATTATTCCTTGCGATTACAGCAGTTGTAGTTATCGCAGGAGTAGACAAGGGTATTGAAACAGCCAGCAAGGTTATGATGCCTGTACTTGTACTCCTCACAATCATCATTTCAGCGATGATTCTTACTATGGATGGAGCAATTGATGGTCTTATCTACTATCTCAAGCCAAATCCTGCCGACTTCTCAGCAGTAACAGTACTTGCAGCTATGGGTCAGCTCTTCTTCTCATTATCACTTGCTATGGGTATCATGATTACATACGGATCATATATGAAGAAGGATGTAAGTATTGATGCCTCAGTAAAGCAGATTGAAGTATTTGACTGTGCTATCGCTTTCCTCGCAGGTCTTATGATTATCCCTGCAGTATTCGTAGCAGGCGAACAGGCAAACATCAAGGCAGGTCCTAGCCTTATGTTCATAGTACTTCCTAAGGTATTCGAAAAAATGAGTGCGGGAGGAATCCTTGGTGCAGTATTCTTTGCACTCGTATTTCTTGCAGCTCTTACATCATCAATTTCACTTATGGAAGCAGTTGTATCAAACATTCAGGATAAAACAAAGTGCAAGAGAGGTGTAGCAATTGTTGCTACTCTCGGAATCTGTCTCCTCGTTGGTGTTCCTTCATCACTCGGACATGGTCCATGGGCTGGTGTAAGCATCATGGGATTCAACTTCCTTGATTTCTTTGATTTCATTTCAAACAGTGTAATGATGCCTATCGTAGCACTCCTGACATGTATCGTTGTTGGTTATGTAATCAAGCCGAGCGCAATCATTGATGAAGTAGAATCAGTTGGAACTTTTGGAAGAAAGAAGCTCTTCGTTGTTATGATCAAGTACATCTGCCCGATCTTTATCGTTGCAATTCTTGTATCATCAGTACTTCAGGGCCTCGGAATCTTCTCAATGTAATTTCAGCCTGACGAACGGCGAAAATCGTAATAACAAAAACAATTAATCCCGGAGATTTAATAATCTCCGGGATTTTAAGTTGCATAATTATGGCGGAAACTCGCGATGTGCTTCGAGCGAGTCATTTTTCTGACGAGCGAGGACCACTCGCGAGGTCGACGTCATAAAATCTGTTACTTGGAATTCTGCAGGTTGTTATGTAAGACTTCGGCGATTCTGTGAATTCCCTCTACGATTTTATCGTCAGGCATATTCGAATAGTTAAGTCTGAAAGTATTTTCGTGGCCGCCGTTCGGGAAGAAGCTTCCGCCTGGTACGTATGCTACCTTCTTTTCGATACACTGTGGTGCGAGGACTTTTGCATCCATATATTCAGGAAGAACCACCCATGTGAAGAGACCACCATCAGGATGCGTAAATTCAATATCGGAAGGGAAGGTTTCTTCCATTGTCTTTATCATCAGTTCGCAGCGCTTGCCATAGACTTCAACAATCTTGTTTACGTGTTCGTCAAGATCATACATTTCCAGGAACTTGTTCACTTCAAGCTGCCCGATTGTTGATGACTGAAGTGATGCACCCTGTTTGATGAAGTTATACTTTGCGAGTATTTCGTCAGACGCACATATCCAGCCGAGTCTGTAGCCGGGTGCGAGAATCTTTGAAAATGAACCGAGGAAAATTACAAGGCCCTTTTCGTCGAGCGACTTGAGAGAAGGAAGGTATTCGCCCTTGAATCTGAGTTCGCCGTAAGGATTGTCTTCGATAACAGGGATTTCAAATTTATTTATGATTTCCATGAACTTAACTCTTCTTTCAAGAGGCCATGTTCTTCCTGTAGGATTCTGAAAATCAGGAATAACGTAAATCATCTTTACGTTCTGAACATTTTCGAGAATCTTTTCGAGCTCCTCCATAATCATTCCGTCCTTGTCTGTCGGAACTTCGATGAATGTAGGCTCACAAGTCTTGAACGCATTGATTGCTCCGAGGTATGATGGGCTTTCAAGAAGTACAACATCGCCCTTATTAAGAAATACTCTTCCCGAGAAATCGAGACCTTCCTGTGACCCGCTTGTCATAAGGATGTGGTCGGCATCAGTTCGGATTCCGTTTTTGGCAAGCATTCTTTCGGCAATTTTTTCTCGAAGCGGTCTGTAGCCTTCAGTGGAAGTATACTGAAGAGCAACACTTCCCATTTCGTCCATTACAGACTGACTTGCTTTTGCCATACCATCGACAGGGAAGAGTTCCGGTGCAGGAAGACCTCCGGCAAAAGAGATGATATCGGGCTGTTCTGTGAGCTTGAGAAGCTCCCTTATTTCAGAGCCTTTTAAAAGATTCATTCTGTCAGCAAAATTAATCATATAATCCCTCCTTAAAATAGTAGTTATTTTACCCCTATTTCAAGTTCAGCATATTGCCCGCATTTCGTCAACATTTCCCAGGTTAAGAGATTATAAATCTGGTGATAAGAATCTTTATGATACCTGCAAAAGGTACGGCAAGAATCATTCCGGCAATCCCGAAGAAGTAGCCCAGAAAACTTACTGAAACAAGTACAAAAAGCGGATGCAGTCCGGTTGAACGACCTACAATTTTCGGATATATGATATTGCTGTCAAGCTGCTGGATGATGAAGATTACTGCTATAGTGCCTAGTGCAAATGAAAAGCTATCCGTGAAAAATCCGACTATAAAGGCGGGTATCATTCCTATGAAAGGGCCGAAGTAGGGAATTACATTCACAAGTCCGGCAAAAGACCCTACAAGTACAGAGAATTCAAGACCATAAACTGAAAGTGCAGCGGATGACAGTAAGGCAACGATGAGCGCATCGAGTGCAGCACCACGCAGGAATAGAGAAAGAACTTCGTTTATCTCGGATACTGTTTCAGTGACTATTGCGTTTGCCTTCTGTGGCAATGTCAGATGCATGGCTTTTCGCAGCAGCCTTTTGAAGAAATCCTGATCATTAAGGAGATAGATGCTTACTACGATGCCGAGAGCGAAATCTATAATATCTCCACTGAGGTTTGTGATGTAGTTTAATACACTTTTACCACTCATGCTGCTTGTGAAGTATGAGGCTATATAATTAAAGAAATTTTCGGCGGAAGTTCTGATTTCAGAAGACGGTATCGAAGCAACAATCTCATCTGCTTTTTCCTGAATACCGGAAATATAGTAATCTATCTTTAATATGCTTTCCTGAAGATTGCCGACATTTATCGTTCCCGAGACGAGAACTGCGAAAGCAAAAATGAGTGACACGATAAAGAAAACTATAATAAGAAATGTAATCAGGATACTGATAAAATAGCTTTTTCGTGACAAACGGTATTTTTTTATCGGATCACTGCTTTTACTGAATATGAATTTTGATGTGAGGGAATGTTCGACTACATTTACTAAAGGAGAGATGATATATGCGATGATGAGACCGATGAATAATGGTGAAAGAGCTGAAATGAGTTCAGATGTAGTGACTACGAATAATTCGAAAATGCGTCCTGAATTATATATCAGGAAGAAAACCAGGCAGAGAAGTGCCAGATTTACAATTATATACATATTAATGTATTCTTTTAACTTTCTCATGCTTGCACCCTCCTTGGAATAATAGTATTATTGTATTATAAGGGGAGTTTTAAACAGCATCAAAGGAGAACGGCATGGATTTTTTAAATAGTTTATTTTCTCTATCAGCAACATCAGTAACACTATGCGGAGCCTTTTTTATTACGCTTACAGGTTATGCACTCGGCTCAATACGTTTTAAAGGATTACAGTTCGGAGCAGCAGGTGTTTTCCTGATGGCACTGCTTTTCGGATATCTTTTCACGGTGCCTGCACTTCAGGGTATTCCGGTTCTGTCAAAGTTTTATATAGCTGGTCCTGATGCGGCAGTGGTTGATCAGTATGGATACCTCGAAAGCATAGGTCTCATATTATTTGTTACATCGGTAGGTTTCATAGCCGGACCGAGTTTCTTCAGAAATCTTAAAGTGAATGCAAAGTCATATGTACCGCTTGCAACTATCATAGTATTTACAGGTGTGGTTTTCACAGTATTATTTGCTATGATTCCGGGAATCGGCGCTGATTATGCAAATGGAATATTATCGGGAGCACTTACTTCAACACCTGCTTTCTCAGCAGCAAAACAGGTAGCTGAGAATCAGGGACTCGTATCACTTGGACATGCTGTGGCATATCCATTCGGAGTTGTAGGTGTAGTTCTTTTCGTTCAGATTATTCCAAGACTGGTTAAAGCTGATCTTGCTGCCGAAAGAGAAGCAATCAAAATAGTAAAAACAGATACATCTGAAATTATTGAAGATAATAAAAAGAAGGGAAAGCTTCTTGATGAATTCGGATTTTCATCATTTGGTGTTGCAGTGATCCTCGGAATTTTCCTTGGCTCAATCAAGATTCCGCTTACAGGAGCAGGTTTCGGTGGTGCATGTTTCTCTCTTGGAAACACTGGCGGACCACTCATCATAGCACTTATCTGCGGACATTTCGGTCGTATTGGAAAACTCAGTCTTGAAGTTCCGGCTCACGTTGTAAAGACTTTCCGTGAATTCGGTCTCACACTTTTCCTTATAGGAGCAGGTGTTGAAGGAGGAGTTGAACTCGTGGCACAGGTACAGGCTTCGGAATACGGTGTGATGCTTCTCATCTACGGATTTATTGCAGGTGCATTTATGACTACTGTTCCGCTTCTTGTTGGATACTTATGTGCGAGCAGATTATTCAAGCTCAGACTTCTTAATAATCTCGGAGCGCTCACAGGCGGAATGACAAGTACACCGGCTCTCGGAACACTTATCAAAGTTGCGGGAACTGATGACGTAGCATCAGCTTATGCTTCGGCATACCCTGTGGCACTCGTACTTATAGTAATCGCATCAAACTTTATAGGAACATTCTTATAGGAAACATAAAACGGCAGTGCTGTTAAAGCACTGCCGCCTTTTTTATGTTCTGCTTATTTCATTGCTTCATCGAATTCTGCTTTTGCTGCAGCCACGAATTCAGGTTCAGTGAGAACGTCGATCGCTACAGCCATGAGAATCTTTATGTAGTCATATGATACGTTGATTGCCTCGTCTGTACATGCAAAATCTCTGAAGTATTCTGTATGCATACCGAAGATTGTTCCGTCAGGAGCATCACCAATCTTACAGTTCGGCTGAGTTGTAGGGCATCTGTATGAAACGTTTCCAAGGTCAGTTGAGCCTGACTTGTATTCACCATTTATAATCTTAGGTTCATAACCCATTTCACGCTGATACTGGGCAACTCTTGCAGTGAGAGTCTGATTGCTTACGAGATCTTCGTACATATCGCCAGGGTGGTCGATTTTGTATTCACATCCTGTTGCGAGTGCAGCGCCCTTTGTAGCTTCCATAATCTTTCTTGAGAGTTCTCTTGCATCATCAGCTCTGTGTGAACGTGTTGCAAATTCTGCTCTTGTGTAGTCCGGAATAGTGTTTACTGTAGTACCGCCGTCGAGGATGATTCCGTGGATTCTTGCATCTTCCTTAGTCTGCTGTCTTAAGAGAGCTACTGACTGGAAAAGAAGAAGCATAGCATCAAGAGCATTTACACCTAGTTCAGGTGAGTTTGCTGCGTGAGTCGGCTTGCCGAAGAATTCAACCATGAAACCATCGATTGCGCTCATATTCCATGAGTCTGAATGGTGGCATGCAGGGTGTACTTCAAGACATGCCGCTACATCATCAAAGAGACCAGCCTTTACCATAGGAATCTTGCCGCCTGTGCTTTCTTCTGCAGGAGTACCGTAAACTCTTACTTCACCACCGTACATGTCGACGAATTCCTTGAGTGCTACAGCAGTACCTACACCAATCATTGCGATGAGGTTGTGACCACAACCGTGACCGATTCCCTTGAGACAGTCGTATTCACTGATTGTAGCAACTACCGGGCCTGGTTTGCTTCCTTTGTATCTGCCGATAAATGCAGTAGGCATGTCGCAGACGTTTTCTTCTACTTCCATTCCGTGTTTTTTAAGATATTCAACCTGCCATGCGCAAGCCTTGAATTCCTGATTACCACGTTCAGGGTTTGAGTGTATGTTAAGTGATAGTTCTTTGAGTTCGCTTTCAAGACTCTTAACGATTTCGTCTATGCGCTCTTTGTGTTTCATTTGCTGATACTCCTTTCTAGCCGGGCAGTGTTAATTATTATGAATTTTCTGCCAATTGATAATAAAATTATCCCATTTTACGTCATATTTGTCAATAGAATAAGGAAGATACAGGAATGATCCGGCGTGACTTAAAAAGATAATGAAAGGCACTATGATTGCAATAATTGAAACGATATGTTATACTAACCATGTATGCACAGAATTCATAAAAGCGCGAATGAAATTAAGGCGGTAAAATTATGCACGAATATCCGATTACGGAACAGATGATTAAAATTTGTAATAAGCACTGCAAGGAAGCCGGCGCCGAAAGAGTAGTAAAAGTTAAGCTTGTTGTCGGCGACAGATCCGGATGTGTAAGTGAGTCTATTCAGATGTACTTTGACGTTATTTCAGAAGGAACACCTTGCGAAAAAGCAGAGCTTGAAATTATAAGGGTAAGAAGCAAGCTCAAGTGCCCTGCCTGTGGTGAAATGTTCGAGAGAGAACTTCTTTCTTTTGCATGCCCTAAGTGCGGCACTGACGGAGAACCTACAGAAATCGGAAAAGAATTTTATATAGAAGAAATTGAGGTGGAATAATGCACGACATCAGAAAACTCAGCGTGATGGAAAACATCATGGACGAAAACGACCATATTGCAGAACATATCAATGAACATATGACTGCTCACGGAATTCTCGTTGTAAACGAAATGGGAGCTCCGGGAGTAGGAAAGACTACAACTTTAAGAAATATCATAAACAATCTCCAGATTACAAAGCCTTTCGTAATCGAAGGAGATATCGAATCAGACCTCGACACACAGACACTCAATAATCTCGGAATCACAGCTTACCAGATCAATACTTTCGGTGCATGTCATCTCGATGCGCCTATGATTGATCACGGTATTGACCATATCGATTTTGACCTTGAAGACAAGGAAAGAGGAATGCTCTTCATCGAAAATATCGGTAATCTCGTATGCCCAGCTGAATTCACAATCGGAGAGCACGTACTCATGCTTGTTTCAACAGTTACTGAAGGAAGCGACAAACCTTACAAGTATCCGCTTGCATTTGAAAAGGCTGACATCATTATTTTAAACAAGGTTGATCTTATTCCTTACCTTGACTTCGATGAAGAGTTCTTCATGAAGGGCGTGCGTGCGCTCAACAAAACTGCACCTGTATTCAAGGTGTCAGGAAGAACAGGTGAAGGCTTCAAGGAAGTTGCTGCATGGCTTGAAGGAAGAGCAGCAGCGCTTAACATCCATGAACATCATCATGATCATGACCACGAACATGCACACGGCCACGGCCACTCACATGATCACGACCATGGTCATCATCACCACGAATAAGAAAAACATAATTTATCAGAGGAGGGCTTGCAATGACAACGCAGGCAAAAGTTACTGAGAAAATTAAATTATGGGGAATAGTTCAGGGGGTCGGTTTCCGGCCCTTTGTTGCTAAGTGCGCTGATAAGTACGGAATGAAAGGCGAAGTCCTTAACATCGGCGGACTCGTTGATATCATCGTCACTGACACGCAGGACAGAATTGACGCTTTTGTTGAGGCTATAAAACGTGAAAAACCTGTACCTGCTGAAATAGTACATATTAAAAGAGAGAGACTTGAGTATCGCGAGTTTGATGCTTTTGTGATTCTCGATAGCGATGACGGTGACGATGAGGCGGCTATGATACCTTCTGATCTTTCAATATGTCCTGAATGTCTTGCAGAATTAAAGGATCCTTCGAATCCGAGGTTCATGCATCCTTTCATCAGCTGCATGGTATGCGGACCTAGATATACCGTTATTGATAAGATTCCGTATGACAGAGATAATACGGCGATGATAGACTGGCCGATGTGTGATTTCTGTAACAAGGAGTACACACACAGAACGGACAGAAGATACCATGCGCAGACTATTTCATGTCACGACTGCGGACCGGTGCTTATTTGCGATATTAATGATAAATGGGCATTGGAAAAGGGAGTTTTAAAGACTCAGTACGGAATAATCAACGAGAATGAACTTGGAGCTGCTACTTGCTGGGCTTTTGGCGGAACAGGCGAAGGCCATTTCGCAGAAGAAGGAACTGACATTGAAGCTCTTACAAATGATAAGAAGGAACAGATAAGAAGACAGGTCCTTGTACCGCTTGCAACAGCGAAGAAACTCATTGAAGAGGGAGAAGTGATTGCGGTTAAAGGTGTAGGCGGCTACAACCTTGTAGCAGACCCTGCAAACCCTGAGGCAGTAAGAAAACTTCGTACTATAAAAAGAAGAGAACAGAAACCTTTTGCGGTGATGTTCAAGGACATTGACCAAATCAGAAAGTACAGCTATGTGACTGAAACTGAGGAGAGTCTACTTAAGTCATCGCCAAAGCCGATCATGCTTCTTGAACATAAGAGCATTGACGAACTTGAAAAGGTTATTGAAGAAGAAAACTGTACAGGGGTGAGAAACGCATCCGAATATGATAAAAGCAGATTCATAGGTTCATTCCTTCCGAGCATGGGCTTTCAGTATATGCTGCTTGATTACTGCAACAGACCTTTGATTGTGACAAGTGCCAATCCGTCTGACATGCCTATTATTAAGGATGAAGAGGAAATGAGAGTTTTCATCGAGGCAAAGGGGGCTATGGTTTCGGCTAATCTCTATAATGAAAGAGATATAAGAGTAAGGGTGGACGATTCTGTTGTACGTGCCATCGACGGTCAGCCTCAGATGATAAGAAGAAGTAAAGGCTATGCACCTGTGCCTCTTTTTATTGCGCCGGGAGACAGTGACGTTGACAAGTCAGTTACTATTCTTGCAACCGGCGGCCAGCTTAAAAACTCATTTGCACTTTCAAAAGGTAAGTTCTCATATGTGAGCCAGTTTTTCGGCGATCTCGACAGCGCTGAAAACAGAGTCCTTTACGGAGAAAACGTCGAGAGAATGAAGGAACTCTTCAGAATAGAGCCAAAAGCGGTAGTGTGCGATATGCACCCTCTTTATTACACGACTGAATATGCTGAAAAGTATTCCGGAGAGCATGGCGATATTCCTGTTATAAGAGTTCAGCATCATCATGCACATGTGGCGTCAGTAATGGCAGAACATCATATAGGCGATACCGTAATAGGAGTTTCAATGGACGGAACGGGTTACGGAACTGACGGCAATATCTGGGGAGGCGAGTTCCTCGTATGCAGACTCGGGAAGTTCAGTCGCCCGGCGCATCTGAAATATGTAAATATGATCGGCGGCGACGGTTCTATGAAGGAAGCGTGGAAGTCAGCGATGTGCTATGTTCATGATTATGAAACTGAAGAGGATGTTCCTTGTGGAAGCATAAGACTCGATCTTTCCGATATATTCGAATATGCGGAAAAGAACGAAATTATAAAAAGCAGAAGTGAGTGGCCGATTGTAAAGGCTGCTCTGACAAACAGAATAAACAGCATCTCAAGCTCGTCTATGGGAAGACTTTTTGATGCTGTATCAGCTCTTCTTGGAATCAAGGATTACAATGACTACGAAGGTCAGTGCGCAATAATGCTTGAAGATGCGGCATATGCTGCTTCAAAGAATCCGGGCGCTTCAGAGAGAAATGATCTTGCGCTCAGCTTCCATGAAAGAGTTGCAGCTATGATTGCGGACACATGTCACAGAATAAGGGCAGGCGAATACAATTACTCATCAGGTGGAGAAGACGCAGAACTCGATACATCTCTTACGGGTGAAGGTATAAACAAGGTCTGCCTGACAGGCGGAGTCTTCCAGAACAAGATTCTCACAGAAAGAACGCTCGAACTTCTACGTGAAGATGGGTTTGAAGTTTATTACAACGTCTCAGTAAGTCCGAATGACGGAGGAATTGCACTCGGTCAGAATTATATAGGTCTTTGCCGATTACAAAATATATAGAAAAGAGATGTTGCATTTAATGCGTTAAAGTAATAGAATAACCTTGTTATGAGTTTTATGCAATAATAGCAGAAGGGATTTTATTATGAACAAACAGGTAAGATACTATTTATCACTCCTGGCATTGGGCATGGGCGGATCCACAATCTGGCTCCTTATGTACATCAGATATGTATTCTATGATCCAATGCTTCAGGCACTCGGTTGTACAAACGCACAACTCGGAGCACTTACTACAATTTCAACCGTAGCCGGCTGGATTTTCACTGTTCCGAATGGTCTAATGGCGGACAAGTTTGACTCAAAGAAGCTCATCATTCTTGCACTTATGATTAATTCCGGTTGCTCATTCTTCTTTGCAGCTACAATGGGCTCCCTGGGATATACAAGTGCACTTATTACATGGTTCGGACTTTCATTCTCGGTTGGTCTCGGTTACTGGCCATCACTCATGAAGTTCATAAACACACTTGCAGGACCTGAAAATGCAGGCAAGTCATTCTCAACTTACTATGCAATCTACGGAATCTTTGCAGCTTGTGTAAACGTAGTAGAAATTGCTGTCGGCAACATGGTCGGCTTCAAGGGAACAGTAATCGTAATCGGTATTGTTACTCTTCTCTGCGCTGTTCTCGATGTTTTCGTTCTTGAAAATGCTGAGGCAAGAGAAAAGAGAATTGCAGCCGAACAGGGCGGAGTTCCTGTTGAAAAGCTTGACGATGAGCCAAAGAAAGAAAAGCAGAAAATGTCTGCTGCCGACATAATTACTATGATAAAGTGGCCGGGATTCTGGTATATCGGAGTAATTTATCTTTTCACTTACACTGTATATGCCCAGATTTCATACTATAATCCGTGGCTCATCAATGTTATGGGACTCGACAGCACACTTTCAGCCACATTCTCAACAATAAGAACATACCTCTTCATGCTCTGGTGTCCTCTTGGAGGCATTCTCGCTGATAAGGTATTCAAAGCTACATGGAAAGCATTCATTCCGCTCTTTGCAATATCATTCGTGCTTCTCACAGGCACTCTCTTCTTCAAGGAGGGAATGAATCCTATGGTTGCTGCAGTATATTCATTACTCCCTGCAATCGTAATCATGCCACTTTACTCAATCACAAATTCTTGCTTAAGAGAACTTCATATCAACCCTGCGATACTCGGTACAACAATTGCTGTATCGGGACTTATGGGAGGACCTGTAGACGGCCTCTGGCCTATTATTTTCGGTCACTGGATTGATAAATTCGGTAATCAGGGCTTTACATACATCTTCATGTTCCTTGCCGCAGACTGTATCCTCGGCATTATCTGTGCGCTTGGAATCGGTCACCACGACAAGAAGTGCCGTGAAGGTAAGAGGGTTCAGCTTCTTAAGGGGCAGGAAAGACCTGAGGTTATCGACTGGTAGGCACGGCTTACCTTTTTCACGAATAACTTTGTCAAGCGTCAATGTTCGGTACTCACTTACGACAAGTAAGCTGCGTGCCTCACATTGGCGCTTTTCTCGTTCTTCGCGAAAAATTCTGCGCCGTGGGATGTTTTTGAAAAAAATTATTATTTTGTGTTTAAAGCAATTTGTATGGGTGTATATATGAACCATCAAGGGAACAGAATAAAGAAAAAGTTCCTGAAGAACAAAAGGAAAGAATTAGAGAAAAGAATATAAAGAATTATAAATAAGAATAGAAAGGTTTTAATGGAGGACAATAATATGAAGAACGTAAGATTTTATAAGTGCGAAACATGTGGAAATATCATCGTAAAGTTAGAAGACTCAAAGGTTCCTGTAATGTGCTGCGGTAAGCCAATGGTAGAAATCATCCCTGGAACAACAGATGCAGCAGTAGAAAAGCATGTACCTGTAGTAACAGTAGAAGGAAACAAGGTTAAAGTAGAAGTAGGAAGCGTAGAACACCCAATGGTAGAAGAACACTGGATCACATTCGTGGTACTCGAAACTTGCAAGGGCTTCCAGATTAAGTACTTAAACCCATCAGAAAAGCCAGTAGCTGAATTCGTACTCGCTGAAGGCGAATGTGCAAAGGCTGCATACGAATACTGCAACTTACACGGACTCTGGAAGGCAGAAATCTAATACGCATTACAAAATAGCAGTTTAAAGGACGGTTTAACCGTCCTTCAGACTGTAGACAAAGTCCCCGTGGCTCACAAGGCTGCGGGGCTTTTCTTTTGCGTTGAAGCATGATGTTTTGTGCTAGTAAACGTTGAAATTTCAACGTTTTTATGATAAAATATTCTTAGAAAGGACGGTGCCGATATGCTTTCTAAGAATCAGAAAA
>SVCW01000060.1 GCA_015058155.1 Clostridiales bacterium
CCACCATGTTAGCCCACCATCGCAGACCACCATGCCAGCCCACCAGTTTGTGCAAGGTCTTTCAAATTAGACCCCCATCCTGGCCCACCATCTCGAGAAAGAATCCCACCAAGTTATGCAATTACCCATTTTTGATTCACACTCATTATTTCAGACTGCCGCGTTCTCTGTGGTAAACCTTGGCAGTGATGCAGTTCTCCATAATTTCCTTTGAAAGAGCTTCTACTGACTCAAATTTCTTTTCGTCACGGAGTTTCTGAAGGAATTCCACTCTGATTACCTTTCCGTAAAGCTCTTTGTCAAAATTGAATATATGTGTTTCAACGTTTCTGTTGTATTCGCCTATTGTCGGTTTGTTTCCAACGTTTGTTATACTTGGATAGCACACTCCTTCATAGAAACTCTGCGTAATATATACACCGTTCGGAGGAGCAACCATATTATCATCAAGGTTTAAATTTGATGTCGGAAAACCGATTTTCTTACCGAGACGATTACCTACTACAACTTCACCTTCAACTGAATAATTTCTACCCATGTATTTAGTCACAAGATCAACCTTGCCTTCTTCTATAAGGCCGCGTATGAATGTGCTGCTTACAAGATTTCCGTCAATAGTATAAGGTTCAAGCACATGTACACCAAAACCGTGTTCAATGCCGAGTTTCATAAGAACTTCCGGTGTACCTGCCGCTTTAAATCCGAAACGATGATTGAATCCGCAGTATACTTCCTTCATATTGAACTTACCTACGATAAGGTCCATGATATAACTTTCAGGCGAAAGCGTACGGACATCATCCGTAAAAGGAATATCGAAAAGATAGTCGATACCGAGATCTTCAATAATTCTCGCCTTTTCATCTTCATAAATGATGTTCTTCACTGCTTCCTTACCCATCACACTTCTCGGATGAGTTGAAAAAGTAAATACTGCACTCTTGAGACCTGCTGCTTTTGCCGTAAGAAGCGTCCTTCTTATAAGTTCCTGATGACCTTTGTGCACGCCATCGAAATTACCGAGTGCAATAACCGTAGGTTCAATATTATTAACTTCTTCCAAACTTCTATAAACTTTCATCTGTTCTCCTGAAAATCTTGTCTGCGACAAGTTTCTTGTAGTCAAAATTATAAAATGCGACACCGAGAAATTCAGGCGTAGCCTTACATTCTGCTTTTTCTTCGTCAAAGTATCCGTAAACGGCATAGGCGTGGCGATACTCTTCCCTTATTTCAAATGGTGCATCTTCATTTTTGTATTTAGGTTCACGCTCAACTCTTACTTCTGACATTCTTATATGTCCACCGTTTATGAACCAGCGTGTTCTTTCGGAAGTCTTGATAACTGCACGTCCGAATGAAGTAAGCGGAAAATCAGGCGCGATTGTGAGTCTTTCAAGTTCACGCACAATTTCTTCCTGATCGCCTCTTGCAGTAAGCTCTTTTAAATACTCAAGCGGTACTGCATCTTCAATCTTAAACTCTCCGCTTCCCGTTCTTACGAGCGCAGACATCGCTGCTCCGCATCCGAGAACCTCTCCTACATCATTACAGATAGCACGTATGTATGTGCCTTTTCCGCATGTCACATCAAATCTGACTGTGAATTTTTCAAGGTCAATATCCCTGATTTCAATACTTTCTATGTAAACCCTTCTAGGTTTGATTTCTATTTCCTGTCCGTCTCTCGCGTATTCATACAGTCTCTTTCCGCCATAGCGAACTGCAGAATATTTCGGAGGGTACTGATCGATGAGCCCTGATACCGGCGCAAAAGCCTTTCTTATCTCATCTTCAGTAACTTCGATTTTCCCTGAAAAAAGTTCATCTCTCTTATCACAGAGAACTTCTCCCCAGATATCCTGAGTATCAGTCACCAGTCCAAGCTGCATCGTGCAGTCATATGACTTGTAATCAAGCTCGGTGTATTCTGCAACTCTCGCACATGTCCCTATACATACGGGAAGCACTCCTGTCGCATTGGGATCAAGAGTGCCCGTATGTCCTATTCTTTTAATACCCGTGAGTCTCCTTACCGCATATATGCAGTCATGTGACGTCATACCGGCAGGTTTATTAATATTGAGTATTCCTTCTCTAACCATATCAATCCTGTTCTAATTATTTCCGGACTTATTCCGGCTTAGTCTGTGTTCCGAGTGCCTCTGTAACGACTGAAATCATCGTTTTAAGAGCCTCTTCTGCCGGCATCCTCAAAGTACATCCCGCAGCTCTTATATGGCCGCCTCCGCCGAATTCTGAGGCTATAACGGCAACGTTTGCGTATGACTTGGCCCTCATGCTGACCTTGATTTCGTTTTCCGCAAGTTCCTTTAAGAATACGGCAATTTCAACGCCTTTGATGCTGCGGAGAGTATCGACAACTCCTTCTGCATCGTTCATTACTGCGCCGCATTCCTTAAGCATGTCCTGTGTAACGATAGTTATTGCCGCCTGTCCGTCAGCAAATACTCTCATTGCATCAACTGCCATACCGTTGAGCCTGATTTTTGCAAAACTGTCACTTTCATATATGTTTGCAGAAATAGCACTTGAATCAACGCCCTTTTTCATAAGCTCGATTGCTACTTCATGTGTATGGATTGTAGTATTTGAGTAAACGAAACAACCTGTATCAGTCATGATTCCTGAAAAAAGTGCATCAGCAATCTGCTTGTCTATGATATCTGCTCCCGTAACATCTTCAAGTTCACGAAGAACATCATACATAATCTCAGCACATGCAGCAGCGCCTGCATCGATGAAATTATAATCTGCAATCGGCTTTGAAGTACCGTGATGATCGATACAGCCTGTCACTTCTCCTGCAAAGAAAACTTCTTTGCGCTTTTCAAATCTGTCAGGGCTTCCGCAGTCTACCATGATGCAGAGATCAGCCTTTTTACCTAAGTACTTCTCAAAAACCGCATCAGGTGTTTCGCCATCTTCGATTCTTACGCAGAAACCATCGTCGATAAACTGAAGATTATCTCCGATTTCATCTTCAATAAGAATATATGCTTCTTTCCCGAGCTTTCTTAAAGCACAGCAGAGGCCTGCGCCTGTACCAAGCGCATCCCCATCCATGTGCACATGCGGGAATATGAGTATTCTGTTTTTCACGGCAAGAAGTTCTGCCATTTCTCTTTTTGTATTCATAAAAGCCCGCCTTTCAAAAGCATTTTCTATAAATCCTTCATGATGTCGTCGAGTTCAGCATCGAGCGCTGAAACTTCCTCTTCATCATAATTCTTGTAATTTTCAATACCGAGACTTGAAATAACCTGATTCATATGCATACCGTACTCAAGTGAGTTGTCCATCTTGAAGATAAGTTCAGGTATATGTCTGAGCTTGATTTTTTTCCCGATTTCCTTCTTGAAAAGGCCCTTGCAGCGACCGAAAGCCTTGAGGATTTCTTCCTTCTGCTCGTCACTTGCAAAACCATCCTTCCCGAATCCGAGAAGTGAAACATATACAGTAGCGTAGCTGCCGTCGCTTGTTACGTCAACGGCAGAAACGCTTACCATGTT